>JAAVIG010000022.1 GCA_014796735.1 Oscillospiraceae bacterium | reverse complement strand
ATTTTTAAAATATTGATAAAAAAGGGATTTGTATTATAGACAGGATAGAAATACAACAGGTATTTCAAGCTATGTGGACAGATTCCTACAGTTTGATTTTATTCCTATTTCTCCACTCTCTTGGAGAAATCCCATAAGTATTTTTAAACGCCCTGGAAAAATGCAGCGGACTGCTGTATCCCACAGCAGCACCGATATCACCGATAGACAATTTCGTCAGCTTCATAAGCTCGGCAGCTTTTGACATTCGGTATGACAGCAGAAATTCCTGCGGCGTTTTTCCTATTGTCTCCTTGAATATTTTTCCGAAGTAACTGCGGTTCAGTCCGCAAACTGCGGCTATATTCTCTACTGAAATATCGTTCTGNAAATTATGTTCNATATATTCCAGCGCCTCGTGAATGTAAAAGTCNCGCAGTTTGCTTCCGCTTTGGAGCACTCTTGACGCAGAGGAGCGCATAAGGCAGTCTAAAAACAAATACAAATGGCCGATAAGATGAAGGGGCGGGAGTGAGGAATTTTCCGTTATATAAAGCATTTCCTTGACCATATCTTCCCGAATGTCATTATGGTGCGCATGATATATGGGTGAATCCATGCTAAGCCCTGCCGATTCAAGAATACCCTTGGCTCTCAGTCCGTCAAATTCTATCCAGCAGTATTCCCACGGCATATCCTTATCGGCAATATAAGTGGTGGTCTGATCGGGCATAATAAGAAATCCGTCTCTGCTTTTAACACGGTAGGTTTTGGTCTCGCCCTTGCTGTCATCTGCCATAAGCACTCCCGTACCCGAAATTACATAATGAAAAAGAAAGTGATTTCTTTTTGCNGGACCGAAGGAATGTGACGGAGCGCATCTTTCTTTTCCAAATTGAAACAACCCAAGGTCAACAAAATTTTCTGTTGGAAAAATCGAAAAAATCAAATCCTGCATTTTTTGTTCACTCCTTGATAAACAAAATAAATGTTAAAAAGCTAACGGCTACATTATACCATAAGAAAAGCGAGAAGAAAAGCGAGCTTGCGAGCGCTTCCGTTAAATCGGTAAAATGTTCTCAGACATTAAAATAAGTTCTTCCTCTTTAGGCAGTCTGAGGTTATTATAGCACGAAATATACCAAAATGCAATGTGATTTTCACATACAGCATATAATATAGCATTTTGGCATAAAACAAATTGGAAGCGGCTATTTACAGTAGCATTAAGATATGTTATAATGCTATCACAAAACCAAATCNAAAATATAAGGAGGCAGGATATATGAAAAAGCGATTTTTTTTATCGTCAGTGATTGCAGTGTTTTCTNTGTCGGCTATGCTTCTGTCAGGCTGTTCGGGAAATAATTCCACTGACGGAAAGATCGAAATTCGTATGCTTCAGTACAAACCCGAGGCTGTTGCGGCATTNGAAAAAATGGAGCAGCGTTTCAACGAAACTCACGATAATATCCATTTGACAATTGAATCGCCCAACGAAGCAATGACGGTACTCAAAACGAGGTTAATCAAAGAGGATTATCCCGATATTGTCGGCATCGGCGGCGATATAAACTACTCAAACTTCCTTGATGCGGGGTTATTCGAGGATATATCTGATTTTGAGCTTCTGNCCGAGATCAAATCCTCGTATATGCAGATCGAAAAAGACCTTGAATTTATTCCGCAGGAGGGTGTTTATACGCTTCCTTATGTTGCTAACTGCGCGGGAATTTTGTACAATAAGGATATTTTCAGCCAATACGGTTGGAAGATTCCCCAGACATGGAGCGAGTTTAACGAGTTATGCGAAAAAATACAGGAAGANACCGATATNTATCCNCTTTATTTCGGATATAAAGACACATGGACNTGTCTTGCTCCATGGAACGCTCTGGCAGTAGGATTATCGCCCGCAGATACCTGTGCGCAGGTCAACGCCGGAAACACCACATTCTCGGCAGAGTACCGCGAGGTAGCGGAAAAAATCAGGGCTNTGCTCAAATACGCCGAGCCTAATCCATATGCGTACAGCTANAATGACGCATGTACGGCGTTTGCAAGGGGCGAATCGGCTATGTACCCTATCGGAAGCTACGCCGTACCGCAGATAATATCCACAAATCCTAATATGAATATAGATTCTTTCCCATTTCCCGCTAACGAAAATGAAAGCGATAATGTTCTTAATTCGGGTGTAGACCTTCAATTTTCAATAATGAAAGGCTGCAAAAACAAAGAAGCTGCCTANGAGGTGCTGAAATTCATGTACGAGGACGAAACCATTCAGATATATCTGGACGATCAGAATGCGGTNCCTTGCAAAAACGGCGATTTTANNCTNCCCTCAATGCTNGACGGAATGAANGANTATATNGAAAACGACAGAATGTCCGATTTCCACGATCACCATTATCCCAGCGAAATGAGCGTTGACGCAATAATNCAGACCTATCTCATGGACGACAGCGAAAACGCCNTCGANACNTTCCTGACACGCTTTGACAATGAATGGAAACGCTATAACCGTGACCTTATCGAAAAGGTAAGAAAATATGAGGAGGAAAAGAAATGAAAGGGAAACTCTCATCACGAACCAAAACTTATATTTTTATGATGCTCCCCGCTCTCATTCTCTTTGCGGCATTCAATACTATACCGCTTATTACGGGCGCATTTTACAGCTTGACCAACTATCGCGGCTACGGCAGCTATGATTTTGTGGGCTTAAGAAATTATATCGATCTTTTCCAAGATGCCAGAGTNGGACAGTCTTATTTGTTCACATTCAAGTATGCTATTGCNGGAACGGTGCTGGTAAACCTTATCTCTCTGCTGCTTGCAATGGGACTTAACAGCAGGATAAAAGCCAAGAGCTTTCTCCGNGGAATGTATTTTGTTCCCAANGTTCTNGGCGGACTTGTTGTCGGTTATATTTTNAGCTTTTTGTTTACATACATTATACCTGCTTTGGGTAANTCGCTTAATATAGAATTTCTCAAGGACAGCATACTTGCAAGCGAGGATTGGGCTTGGGTAGGCGTTCTGATAGTCGGAGTATGGCAGTCCGTTGCCATGAACACGATNATTTATATTTCGGGATTGCAGACGATNCCNGNAGATATTTACGAAGCCAGCAGCATTGACGGCGCAAATAAATGGCANACCTTCACAAANNTNACNCTNCCTATGTTAGTGCCNTTCCTNTCNATAAATCTTGTNCTCAGCACCAAGAATATGCTTATGGTATTTGACCAGATCATGTCCTTGACAAAAGGCGGACCNGCACAAAGCACCGAGTCCATTTCCTACCTCATATACCGCAACGGCATGGACGGCGGACAGTTCGGCTTCCAGAGTGCCAACGCAGTATTATTCTTTGTGGTTATAGTTACTATTTCGGTACTTCAGATGAGAATGACAAACAAGAAGGAGGAACAGTTATGANCGTGAAAGACAATGTTGAAACCAAAAAGTTTGCAAAAATAAAAAAAGACAACCGCATAAATATTCCTTTGACTATACTGCTTTTCTTAGGCTGTATTACAGTTTTATTCCCTCTTTATATGACAGTCATCATCGCCTTGAAATCGCCTTCCGAAATGACCAACGACGCTATGGGCGCACTGAGCTTTCCAAATACTCTCAGCTTCAGTAATTTTGCGGAAGCAATGCGTGTTACCAATTTCGGAATGTCCCTGCTCAACAGCTTAATAATTACCGGTGCCACTGTGCTTTTGGCACTGATCATTCACTCTATGGCAGGTTACGCGATAGGAAGGGCGATGACGNGCCACAAAAGCTTCAAGTTCATTTACTTCTATATCGTAAGCGGAATGTTCGTGCCCTTTGCTATATTGATGATGCCTCTCGTTAAGCAGACCGCCATACTCGGTATTGATAATATGTTCGGTGTNATAATTCTTTATACGGTATTCTATATGCCGATGAACATTATGCTGTATTCGGGATATTTGAAAAATATTCCGCTTGCAATGGAGGAAGCCGCGAGTATTGACGGAGCTTCCACCTGGAGAACCTACTGGACGATAATCTTCCCGATGATGAAGCCCATGCACGCAACGGTAGCGGTGCTGACAGCTCTCGGAACATGGAACGACGTTATGACCCCGCTTGTAATAATGTCCGGTTCGGAAAATACCACTCTGCCGCTTGCACAGCTTAATTTCCAGACACAGTTCGGAACAAATTATAATCTTGCGTTTGCTTCGTATCTGCTGGCACTTATCCCCATTCTGATATTCTACATATTCTGTCAGAAGCAGATCATCGGCGGTATCGCAAACGGTGCGGTGAAAGGATAATATGTTATGAAATTGTGCAACAAAATAATGCTGATAACCTACGCAGACAGCATGGGCAAGAACCTCAGCGAGCTGCATAAAATAATCAACAAGCACTACAAAAAGGCGGTGGGCGGAATACATATTCTTCCATTTTTTCCCTCTTCCGCCGACAGAGGATTTGCACCAATCAGATACGATAAGGTAGATGAAAATTTCGGCAGCTTTGAGGATATTGAGGAGCTTGGCAAGGAATATTACCTAATGTTTGATTTCATGGTAAATCACATTTCTGCACAGTCGGAGTTTTACCGTGATTTTCTGAAAAACAAGGACAATTCGCCCTATAAGGATATGTTTATCAGATACAAGGATTTCTGGGAAAATGGCGAACCCACACAGGAGCAGATCGACCTTATTTATAAGAGAAAGCCCCGTGCGCCTTACGTTGACGCTGAATTTTCAGACGGAAGCAGCGAAAAAGTATGGTGTACATTCTGCGAGGAACAGATAGACCTTGATGTTTCAAAAGAAGTTACAAAGAACTTTATCAAAAAAACCTTGGAGAGTATGTGCGGTCACGGCGCTTCCATAATACGGCTTGACGCATTTGCCTATGCGGTAAAGAAAGCCGATACAAACTGCTTCTTTGTAGAAACCGATACTTGGGATCTGCTTTATGATATTGAAAAAACCGTATCGGAGCATGGCTGCGAGATACTCCCCGAAATTCACGAGCATTACACTATCCCTATGAAAATAGCGGATAAAGGCTTTTGGGTATACGATTTTGCGCTGCCTGTCATAGTTCTTCATGCGTTATTTAATCATACGGGAAAATATCTTAAAAATTGGCTTGAAAAGTGTCCTATGAAGCAGTTTACCACCCTTGACACCCATGACGGGATAGGAATTGTGGATGTAAAAGACCTTATTCCCGACAAGGAGATTGAAAATGTCAAGGAACAGATGTACAGCCGAGGGGCAAACGTTAAAAAAATATACAGCTCCGAGGCGTACAATAATCTTGATATTTATCAGGTAAACACCACCTATTATTCTGCACTGGGCAACAATGATAAAGCCTATTTGCTGGCAAGAGCGATACAGTTTTTTGCTCCCGGCATACCTCAGGTATACTATGTGGGTCTGCTGGCAGGGGAAAACGATATCGAGCTTATGGAACGCACAAAAAACGGACGTGATATTAATCGGCATTATTACTCTGCTGAAGATATTGATAAGGAACAGGACAGGAAGGTCGTGCAAAAGCTGAAGGAGCTTATGGAGCTTAGAAATTATCACGCCGCTTTCGGACTTGACGGCAGCATTTCCGTAACAGCCGAGGGTGACAGGATCTCAATTACAAGAGCTTGCGGCGGCAGTGAATTAACTCTGAACGCAAATCTCACAGATTATATATTTACTATCGGATAAGGAGCATTTCTCATGGGAATAAAAGTCAACGAAAAAGAAAGTTTTTTCAGCATTACAACACAAAACACCGAGTATCAGTTCAAGGCGGATAAATTCGGAGTGTTAAAGCATTTGTGGTACGGTGAAAAGACCGAATGTGATATGGAATATCTGCTTGACTATCCCGATGTGGGTTTTTCGGGGCAAATTTACGATGCAGCTGATGACCGCACAAATTCGATAGATACAATGCCCTTGGAATACCCCTGCGGCGGTATTGGCGATTTCCGTATCCCTGCAGTCAGGGTGGTTCACGCTGATGGCAGCACGGCTCTCGATCTGCGTTACAAGGGATATTGCATAAAAAACGGAAAGTACAGTATTCCGGGACTTCCTGCAGTTTATGCAGAGGAAAAAAAGGCGCAAACTCTTGAAATTACACTCTCGGATACGGCATCAGACACCGAGGTCATACTCCGCTACGGCGTTCTGGAAGAACTTGATATAATCACCAGAAGCACAGAGATATGCAATAAGGGAAGCAGTCCTATATTCCTGAAAGAAGCGGCAAGCCTTAGTCTTGACATTCCCTTTGGTGATTGGGAATGGATACATTTTCAGGGCAGGCATACCAAGGAACGTGTCCCCGAACGTACTCCGCTTATACACGGAATACAGGAAAGCTCGAGCAGCCGTGGTATGTCAAGTCATCATCAAAATCCCTCCTTTGTGATCTGTTCTCCCGACTGCAGTGAACAGGCGGGAAAATGTTACGGCGGATTTTTCGTATACAGCGGCAGCTTTCAGACTCGGATAGAGCTTGATCAGCTTAATCAGACAAGAGCTGTAATGGGAATAAATCCGAATCTTTTCGGTTGGAAGCTGAAGGGCGGCGAGAGCTTTCACACTCCCGAAGCTGTAATGACATACAGCAATGAGGGATTTTCCAAGCTGTCCCACAATTTCCACAAGGTAATAAGAGAAAATATTTGCCGAGGAAAATACAAGTTAGCGGAACGTCCCGTACTGCTCAACAACTGGGAAGCTACTTACTTTGATTTTGATGCGGATAAAATACTAAAAATTGCCGAAAATGCGGCGGCTCTCGGAGTTGATATGTTGGTTTTGGACGACGGTTGGTTCGGAAAACGTGACAGTGACACTTCGGGATTGGGCGATTGGTTCGTGAATGAGAAAAAATTGTCCGGCGGACTTGGTTCATTGGTGGAAAAGATCAAGGCTTTGGGAATGAAATTCGGTCTGTGGTTTGAGCCTGAAATGGTATCCGAGGACAGCGAGCTATACCGCACTCACCCCGATTGGGTCATAAAGATACCCAGCAGAAAACCTAACCGTGCCCGCTGTCAGCTTGTATTGGATATGTCGAGGAAGGATGTGCTTGAAAATCTGTACGATTCCATATCCGCAATATTAAAAAGCGCAGATATTTCATACATAAAATGGGATGCTAACCGCAATATCTGCGATTGGTATTCGGGCGAGCTGTCTGCGGAGAATCAATGCGAGCTGCCCCACAGATATGTTTTGGGATTATACGAATTGCTTGAACGTCTGAACATGGATTTCCCCGATGTGATGATCGAGGGGTGCAGCGGCGGAGGCGGTCGCTTTGATGCGGGAATGCTTTACTACTGCCCTCAGATCTGGTGCAGCGACGATACGGACGCTTTTGAGCGCACCGAGATACAGTACGGAACATCGTTTATTTATCCGATCTCGGCGGTTGGCTCTCATGTTTCGGTAGTTCCAAATCATCAAACAGGACGCATCACTCCTTTTGAAACCAGAGCAGTCACCGCAATGGCAGGCAGCTTTGGCTACGAGCTTGATCTCGGCAAGCTTTCCGAGGACGAAAAACAGGCTGTTTTCCGGCAGATAGAGCGGTTCAAAAAATATGGTCCTCTTATCCATAATGGAAAATATTACCGTTTGAGCGATCCTACCACCGAAAACTATGCCCTGTGGGAATATGTCAGCGAGGATAAGTCCGAGGCGCTTATTCACGGAATGGTTTTCCGCACGGTGCCTAATATGAAGCGCATTGCAATAAGGGCAGCAGGGCTTTCTCCCGAAGGTGAATATATGATTGAAGGCAGTGGGGAGATTTACAGCGGAGCGGCACTTATGAATGGCGGCATTCTTCTTCAAAGGACATGGGGAGATCATTGTCCTGTTGAGATTCACTTGATAAAGCAGGGGGTATAGTTATGAGTGTTGATGATGTTCTGATAGATCTTCGGAACGGTAAATACGATCCTCAACTTGAAAAACTTTACGGAATAATGGCAGTTCCAAAGCAGAGGCTGCGGTATGAAAATGCGGTAATGGAGTTTGCACGGCAGTTTCCGCATCGTGTTGATTCGGATATATCGCTGTTTTCAGCACCGGGCAGAACAGAGATCGGCGGAAATCATACTGATCATCAGCATGGCTGCGTTCTTGCAGCGGCAGTTGATTTAGACGTGATAGCGGTGGTCAGTTTTCACAACGAAAAGATCATTCGTGTAAAGTCCAAAGGCTACGATTTGGATGAGGTCGTGCTTAATGATACTACGGTATGTGAGAGTGAAAAGGGAAGCTCTGCCGCACTGATCCGCGGGATCGCTGCACAGTTTATAAACGAGATGGTGAATATCGGCGGATTTGATGCATACACCACCTCTGATATTCTCAGCGGCAGCGGTCTTTCGTCCTCGGCGGCATTTGAAATACTGATAGGAACGATTATTGACAGCCGCTTTGAAGGTGGAAGCTCCAAACCTATAAAGCTGGCTAAGATCGGACAGTATGCCGAAAACATATATTATGGAAAAAAGTGCGGGCTTATGGATCAGGCAGTATGTGCCGCCGGAGGGTTGGTATTTATTGATTTCCACAATATCGAAGATCCCATGATTCAGAAATATGATGCAGATCTGTCGGAATATGGGTATGAAATTTGCATTACCGATACAAGAGGAAGCCATTCTGATCTTACAGATGAATATTCGGCTATATCCGATGAAATGGAACAGATCGCAGAATACTTTGGCTGCAAACATCTTCGTGATGTTAATGAGAGTGAATTTGAGCGTTCAATTTCGGATCTGAGGAAATTGTGTTCAGACAGAGCTATACTGCGTGTTATGCATTTCTTTGAAGAAAACCGCAGAGCGCAGCGTGAATCCGCCGCTCTTAAAGACGGAAATATTGAAAGTTTTCTCTCGTTGGTAAATCAGTCTGGAATTTCTTCGGAAACGCTGCTGCAAAATCTATACTCGGCAAAGCGTCCTACAGAGCAGGCGATCCCCTTGGCAATAGCCTTAAGCCGAAAGATACTGAATGAAAAAGGTGCGGTTCGTGTACATGGCGGCGGCTTTGCGGGAACGATACAAGCACTGGTACCGTCAGAGGATGTTGAGCATTATAAATCACAAATGGAAGCCATATTCGGCAAAGATTGCTGCTATGTTTTGCATATTCGTAAATCGGGCGGAGTTCAGGTTATCGGAAATACGGAAAAACTATCGGAGGTTGGATAAATGAAAGTTTTGGTGCTTGGCGGAGCGGGATATATCGGTTCTCATACCGCTTTGGAGCTTGTTAAGGACAGGAATGACGTTATTGTTGCGGATAATCTTTCAACCGGATATATGTCTGCTGTTCCCAAGAAAGCAAATTTTTTTAAGGGTGATCTGCATGATTTTGATTTCCTCAATGATCTTTTTGCAAAAGAAAAACCCGATGCGGTAATTCACTTTGCAGCGTTTTCTTTGGTTGGTGAAAGTGTTACAGATCCCCTGAAATATTATGACAACAATCTTTGCGGAACAAAGGTTTTGCTGGAAGCAATGGTGAAAAACGGCATTGATAAGATCGTTTTTTCCTCCACTGCCGCAACTTACGGCGAACCTAAGAATATTCCGATACTCGAAAGCGATCCCACCTGTCCTACTAATCCATACGGTGAAACCAAGCTTGCTATGGAGAAAATGTTCAAGTGGACGGCTAACGCACACGGAATGCGCTATGTTTCACTGAGATACTTCAACGCATGCGGTGCTGATGAAAGCGGCACCATCGGAGAAGCGCATGATCCCGAAAGTCACCTGATACCGCTGATATTGCAGGTTCCAAACGGAAAGCGTGATGCTGTTTCAATTTACGGTACAGATTATGATACTCCAGACGGTACTTGTATTCGTGATTACATTCATGTTACAGATCTTGCCGCAGCGCATATTCTTGCGGTAAAGTATCTGATGAATGGCGGCGAAAGCGATATTTTCAACCTGGGCAACGGCATCGGATATTCCGTGCGGGAAGTAATAGAAACAGTGAGAAAAGTGACTGGACACCCGATCCCAGCAGCCGAAACTCCTCGAAGGGCAGGTGATCCTGCACGTTTGGTCGCTTCCAGTGATAAAGCAAAGAGCATTCTTGGTTGGAAACCGACCCATGACTCCCTTGAGGAGATCATTGCAAGTGCATGGAATTGGCATAAAAATCACCCTAACGGCTATAACTCGTAAGAAGTAAAAACGTAATATATAAAATAAGTGCAGAACAAAAGAAAGATGTTTTGGAGGTGAAGTGCAGTGTCAAGATTTGATGTGTGCGCACTTGGCGAACTACTGATAGATTTCACGGAAAACGGAGTTAGTTCGCAGGGTAACCCGATCATGGAAGCAAATCCGGGCGGAGCACCCTGCAACGTTCTTGCAATGTTATGCAGACAGGGATATAATACTGCATTTATCGGGAAGATAGGAAATGACATTTTCGGTCGGCAGCTCCGAAAAACCGTGGAGGACATCGGTATTAATACCGAGGGTCTTGTTACCGACAGTTCGGTCAATACAACACTGGCATTTGTACACACCCTTGAGGGCGGTGACCGTGAATTTTCATTTTACAGGAATCCCGGCGCAGATATGATGCTTAACAAATCCGATATAAACGAGAAAATCATTTCTGAAAGCAGGATATTTCACTACGGTTCACTTTCCATGACCAACAGTGTATGCGAGGCGGCAACCAAAAAGGCTGTTGCTGCCGCAGAAAGAGCGGGTGCTGTGATTTCCTTTGATCCGAATTTGCGTGAAAATCTTTGGGATGATCTTGAAACGGCTCGTGAAAAAATAGAGTTCGGTTTATCTCATTGTGACGTGTTAAAAATTTCCGATAACGAAATTCAGTGGCTCACAGGGGAAAGCAATTTTGACACTGCTGTACGGAAGATCCGTGAAAAATTTACAAATATTTCTCTTCTGTTTTTGTCGCTGGGAAAATCAGGGAGCAGAGCATATTCCAAAACAGGATATGCCGATGCTCCGATTTCTCCGGCAAACACCGTAGAAACTACGGGTGCAGGAGATACATTTTGTGGAGCTGTCCTCGGAAAAATTCTGAAATACGGAATGAAGGATTTTTCAGATGAGGAGCTTAGTGAAATGCTCATATTTGCAAATGCGGCAGCGGCTATTGTAACAGAAAGAAAAGGTGCACTCAAGGTAATGCCGACAATGTCGGAAATTGCCGAAATGATAAGGAGGAACACAAATGGCAAATCTTAAGATTAAACTTGCAACTATTGACGATGTTAAAAATTTTGTAAGTATCACAACGACATTCAACTGTGAGGTAGACGTGGTATCCAACAGATATGTGGTTGACGCTAAATCTATAATGGGCTTGTTCAGTCTTGATCTGACCAAGCCGCTGACGTTGAAGATCAACTCATCGGATGAAGCGGTGAAAAAGCAGATCATGGAACGTCTAAATCAATTTGCTGCAGATTAAAGGCGAGTATTTGGTTGAATAGTTTCATCAAAAATTTCGCAGGTATAGGGTACACTGGTATTATTTAATAACAAAAATTTTGCTATACATGTTGGCGAGCGTACTGCATTTCACTATAAATGTGAGTGCAGTGCGCTTTTTTTATATTTTAACAGAGAAAAAACTTATTTTTTAGGAAGAGCTGTCTGTATTTTGGACAAAAACAAGGAAAATACAGATAAGATATAAACGCAGTTGGTATGACAAAGGATTTGGTCATGTTAAGAGCAGTAAATCAGCTCTCTGCACCTGCAAACAGGTATTACATATTTTCACCGAACACCGCAGTTTTACGAAAAACTGCGGTGTTTTTTTATTCGACAAAATACCCTATAACATTACCAAAAGCAACAATATATGAGAAATCAACAAGCCAGTTAAGCGCAGTCGATAAAAACCGACTGCGCTTTTTATTTGTCGTAAAAAGTCGATATATGACATTTTACCGCTCACGCGCGCCCCCCTTCTCCGATTTTGAAGAAAATCAACAAATTTCAAAATCGGAGGATTACAAAATGATTATTAAATATGACTTTTTGAGCGAACTTGCCGGAGAAATGACAGAGATCGAGGTCGATGATGAGCTCGGTAAGATTGTGAAAGAAATAGAAAAAAATGAGAGGAAAAACGACCGTACCGAAACCCGCCGTCACAAATATTTATCCGAATTGGAGGAACAGGGATATTACATAGCCGATGACAATGATACGTTTGAGGAAGATGTTAGATCCGTACAGTACAAAAAGCTTATGACTGCAATCAAGGAACTTCAGCCTCAGCAGCAGGAATTGCTTTTTCGTGTTTACTGGAAAAAAGAAAAACAAAAGAAAATAGCTGCCGAAGAAGGTGTTTCCGAAATGGCTATATCAAACCGAATGAAAAAAATTATAAAAAAATTAAAAAAATTTTTTGAATAAGGGGGTTTATTTTTTCGATTTTCGTGGCTTATATATAGAGGGTTAAATTTCACCCTCTGTTGCTCTTTGAAAATTGAATATCAGTATTTCAGATACTTTCCCTTATGCAGCCCAGCAAGGGCAAAAGCGGCAGGAACGTTCCACAAAGACGTGTGTGGCAGCAGTAGTAGAATTCGGACAAGCATCCGAGGGCGGTTAGCCTAAAATTTGATTTTAAAAAGCCTTACGAAGAATTTTATATTAGCAGCCATAATACAGAGTGATAAAGAACGGCACCAAAAATCGAGGTGGCAGTCGGTGCGTGATGACATGCATAAGGGCGATAATGATACTTCCGTCCAGCCACAGTTCACACAATGGGGGCGGCTGCATGAGAACCATGCGGAGGTTAAAATCCTATGAAGATAGTGCCAACTATGGTCTGAAATATTCCCAATTATCGGGGGTGTCGGGGACAAATACGATAAAGATCACAGGCAAATCAGCGGGAAACCGCTGTTAATATATAATTACGGCCTGAACATCGCATAGCCGTAATATCTGCACACTGTTACAAGTGTGCAGACTTCAGCTTTTTGCAGTTTTGTATAAGGTTGAAGTCTGCACATTTGATAAATAACGAAGGAGAAAAGAAATGGATAAAGAAGCAATGATCAAATACAAATTCTATTTATGCCGCAAATTTCTGGACAAGCTGTTGAATGAAAATCTTATCAACGAAACCCAGCGAAGAAAAATAGAAAAGGCAGTCATAAAGAGGCTTTCGGAGGATTGAACCCTCAGTCCGCTTTTGTTGGTTATGATACCAATAGCCGTGGATATTTCGTTCGGTTTGGTGATAGATAAAGGCAAACCGTTTCGGTATACTGTGTCAAGAAAGGAGATGGTCTTATGGCTGAAATCACGATAATACCTGCAAAAAACCGTTCTGACGAGATCGTCAGAACAGCAGCTTACGCCAGAGTTTCGAGCGACAGCGAGGATCAGCTTAACTCCTTCGCAGCACAGATACGATATTACACCGAAATGCTCCAAAACAGCACAGATGCGGTGTTCGTTGATATGTATGCGGACGAGGGGATAAGCGGAACAGATACGGAAAAACGAACCGAGTTCCAAAGGCTAATGAGCGATTGCCGAAAAGGAAAAATCGACAGGATACTTGCTAAATCAATATCAAGATTTGCACGAAACACAAGGGATAGCCTTGAAGCGGTGCGAGAGCTTAAAACACTTGGAATATCGGTATACTTTGAAAAAGAGAATATCGACACAGGAGAGATAAGCTCGGAAATGCTGCTGGCTGTGTACAGTCAGTTTGCACAAGAGGAATCAATGTCAATATCCCGCAACTGCCGATTGAGCATCAAAAAGCGTATGATGGACGGCACTTACAACAATCTCTCCACACCCTTTGGATATGATTGTGTAGATGGAAAATTACGAATCAACGCCAAAAAAGCTGAAGTTGTTAAACAGATTTTCTCATGGTATGTCAGCGGAATTGGAATGACAGAAATAGCGGAGCGATTGAATCGTCAGAAGATTCGCAAGGAAATATGGCGTAAAAGCACAATACGCTGTATACTCACTAATGAAAAATATGTTGGCGACACCCTAATGCAAAAGACTTTTACAACCGATTCCCTGCCATTCAGATGTGTAAAAAACCGAGGCGAGAAAGATCAGTATTATATCACAGGCACACATGAGCAGATCATAGAAAAATCGGTTTTCGACTATGTGCAAAAAGTATTTGCAGAAAGGGATAAATCAAATTGCTTGATAAAGAATCACAGTCCCTTCAGCAAAAAAATCCTATGCGGAAATTGCGGCTGTACATTCAGAAGAAAGAACCGTAAAACCTACATATGCTGGGTATGTCGGAATCATGATGAATCGGCTGACAACTGCGGCATACGGCAAATAAGGGAAACGGAATTTCAAGCCGCCTTTGTACGACTGTGGAACAAACTTCAGATAAATTACAAAGCAATCATTTCTCAAACGCTCCGTCAGCTTGAAACGCTGTCCGAAAAAGAAAAATCAAGCAATACACAGCTTGCCGAGCTTCGCAAGGAAATAGCCGAGATCAAACAACAAGCATGTAAATTTCTTCCCAAGTCTCATTCAACGCTATCGAAAGTGCTCTAACAACACAGTCTCCAACAGTTTTTTTCTTGGGGTTTGGGTTGCAGTAAACATATCTTTCCATACCTTAATTATAGCGGATTTAATAAGCCTTTTAAATGAATTTTTCGTGCAACTTTAGTGCAACTTTTGGACATAAAAAATCCCCCGAAAAGTCGGGGGATTTTGCGAAAAATTAATTTTACTCTAAATCTAAATGTTGAAAAACTATATCTTGACACTTATAGACGATATTTTTTACTTGTCTTACCGAAAGATCAACAGGTGTCTTTTTTGTCTCATATTGAGAGAGGGGGATAATCTCACCCTCGCCGACATTGCCGTCCTGAAGTTCTCCTTCAACAGCGTAAACATACATCGTAGTACCCTCTATCATAGGGATTTTTCGGGTAACTCCGAGTACCTCGATCAGTTTGCTGAGACTGCCGTGAGTAAATCTTTCTGTAAAATCTACCTCACGAACTCTCCTCATCTTATCCGCAGTTATAAGATTGAGTTCTGCTTCTGTTCCTACATTTGGCATATTATTTCCTTTCTCTTAAAAGCCGAAAAGCTCCGAGTTCTCCGCAATGGCTTTCTGCCTTTCTGCGGTGTCCTTGATCGCCATAATATCGGCTTTACTCATTTTTGTTTTACTCTGCATAGGCGGGGTATCGGGAGCTTCTCTTTTTTCCCCTTTCACGGGAATATAATCAGCCCACTCGGCCTTGACCTCGTCCGCAAGCTTCTTAGCTTCCTCGATTCCTCCGTCTTTGTCAAGCTTTATCTTGGAAAGGTCCGTACCCTTGATAATGCTGTCGGCCAGTTTATTGGGTATGCCGATTTCCAGCAACATCTTTTTATAAGCTGAGGTCACGGCGGTCTGCCTGTCCTTGCTCTCAACCTCCGCTTGCAGTTTTTCATACTTGCCTTTCCAATCCACGCCTGTTTCCGCAGTCTTTTTCAGTTCGTTCAGTTCCTTTTGAACGCTGTCAAAATTTGCGGCTTTGTCTTTAAGATCCTCGCACTGCTGCTTTAGTGCGTCAACCGTTTCTGTGTGTGCTTCCACAATCTGGTCGATTTTTTCATCTTCAATGCCCATTGCTTTGAGCATTTTTCTTGTAAGTGCCATAGTAAAAATCCTTTCGTCGTTTCTTCGGCGGCAGTTCCTCGCCGCAAAAAGGTTGTATAAAACCGCATAAGCGGGTTTTATCAAAATAAAAAAGCGTGATTACTGCTGATTTCTCAACAATAACCACGCTCGGTTCTTCCCGCCCAACGCTTAGGGCGGGGACAATATTTAATTATATTTCTTCTTCTGTTGTTCGTACAGCTTTGATGCGATTTCCGTAAGGTATAAGCTTTATTGTATCGCCATTTTCAAGGATTTCTTCATATTTCTTCGCCATTTCTTTTGTGATTTCATATTTGCGAAGGCTAATAAGTTTTATTTCGCCCAAAGGAGCGTTATCAACATCTTCCGCCGCTAAAGTGTCTATATCAAAAGTCTTTTGTCCGCACTTATCGCATATCTTTGTTCCTTTTACCCGTTCAGCTTGTTTGATTTCGCTTTGCTTCTCGAAATATTTAAACAACCAATCAATATCTGTAAAGGAAAGGCCTGAGATAGTCTGATAATATCCAAGTTCTATTTCGGTCTTGGCTTCCTTTGGCGGTAGCGGCTTTACATTTTGCTTGACTATTAGCATTTCGTGTAATATATCTATTTCACTTCTGCCGAATAGCTTCGCTAATCCCATTATTGTAATTATGCTTTTATATAAGTCTTTATCGCTCATTTCTGCTTTACCTCCTCCCGCCTAACCCTAATAACCTTAACCCCGTCCTTAACAGGTATCAACTCCACCCTGTCACCTTTGGAGAGAACCGCTTCGGCGGATTTGATTTCTTTTTCGGTCAACAGTTGCTTCGACATCTATGTATTTTGCTCCTTTTGTCAAGATATAGGAAATATGCTGCTATATTGTTCACAAAGAAAGTTCTTGTGTTTTGGTTCTTTGTATTCAAATCCGAATACAATTTTAAGATAAGATGTCATATAATCATAGTAATGTGGATACCTACCATTATTTAGCCGTTCTATAATTTGTTCTTTTGAAGCTGGGATAAAATAATCGTCTCCGTGTCCTGCTATACAACCTCTGTCAGCCATACAAACACAACATTCTCCACTGCAACCTGAAAACATTTTCATTTTATTTCCCCCAAATTCCTTTCAGCGATCTCCTTATACTGGTCCGCAAAATCCTCAACAGCGGGACGGATAAACGGTCTTTCGCCTTTTTTGCTTCTGCTTGAGCCGAATTCAATATATGGCGCATACTCAACGTTTGTTCCGATATATACGCATGGTTCATCTTTTTTCGGCGCGGTTCCACTATATCCTGAAGCATTGGCTTTCTCGCCCCCGACTGCCCAAGTGATAGAATTTCTGAGCCGTCCTGTGTCAACAGCGCCCTTTTCAGTTATGATTTCCTTTGCGTGTGCTTCGGCTTCAATCCCCATTTCTTCAAGTGCCTTTTTTACGGCAGCATCAAACTCCGTGTTAAACTCGCCTAAGTGAGAGGTGAATGTTACATCGACATCATTATTTGCCATCTTATTGCCTATCCTTGAAAAAATCTTTCCAAAAAGGATTTTCAGCGTCAAAAATCTCTTTTTCCTCTTTTGTAAGTTTATAAGGGTAATCCGAGAATAAATTAAAAACTTTCTTTTTATCAAAGCTAAAAAGATGTTGCCCTACTTCGTGGGTATTGTCGACCCACCATATTTTGCCATTTTCATCTTTCTTATAAAAATTCATTTTATTTTGCCGCCTATGCCTTTCATCTGATTTTCTGACGCTGTATTGATATATCCGAGAATTTTTTGAAACTCTTTGTTATCTTTAAAATTTTCTATATCAATAAGTTCGCTTGAAGATTCAAGCTTAAATCCCATTACACTATGAGACTTTTTACAGCCAAATCTTTCTTTCAATATGTTTGTAGTAAGATGTTTAAATCCGTTATCGGTTGCTGATTGAAGCTCAAGATATTCAAAACGATTATTCAATTTCCTTATGATTGCGACATGTTGACCCGCTCCAAGAAGATATTCTTTTCCTTCGCTGACTAATTTCAACAATTCGTTTACAGACTTAAAATCATTCGTATTTTTAATAATTACACCATTTGCAAGCTGCGTAATTTCATTAATATTCTTTGTTTTTGAAAAGAAATCAGTAGACTTGCCTCCCCGAAAGTCGGTAACATCAAATCCGCTTTTATTACCAATATAAGCAAATGCAGCAGAAGCACACGACCCTGTTGTCGTGTCTCCGCCTCCTACCTTTTCAATTATTTGTGGGGTAGTAAGCGATTCTTTTAAAACTTGTACTTCTTTGTAGTCAATTCCAGATTTTTCCAGCGTTTCTCTTATCTCACTTGATTTAATTATACCACTTTCGTTATTATTTTTCAATCCTCCGCCGCTCTTTTTCGCTTTTTCTTCCTCTAATGCCGCAATATGCCTTTCTTTCCACTCGTCATAGGTTTCATCGCCAAGCTTGCCATTGCCGTACTTGCCCCGCTCGTGATATTTTTCATAGCCTTTGACGTGCGCTAATATCGTGCAGCGGCAATTATAAACCTCCGACGGGTCTGGTTTATTTCCGTCAACGCCCACAGAGTCCCCCGGATACATACACCCATTAGAAAAAGCCTCGCCAACTTCTCTTTGTTCCCCGTCGATAGCGGCGTGTGAATGTCTCGTCCTATTGCCAAGCGTAGCTATCCATTCCCTGACAAGCTCCACACCGTCTTCCTGCGCCATGCGGTAGCTTTCATCGCGCCCCGCGCACTCCGCACCCGTTATCGCCGTTCTTACGTTCCTGATCGCCGCCGCCTTGCCACTGTTGGTAACACTGTCAAGTTGCTTTGCTATTTTCGGAATGCTGTCACCGTGTAAAATCCCCTGCGTAATCGCTGAATTAAGCTTTTTCTGATACCAGTCGAGATTTTTATATGTATTAACTCCCGGTAAAGGCAACAATTGAGGATTAGCGGCTATAAGCCTGGCTATCGTTTTCTGATCATAGAGCTTGAAGCTCCACTTCATGTCGAATATTTGAGAAGCACCAAAGTCGAAATTTACTCCGAGTATCATAGGCAGGGAATTATTTAAATACCCTATAGCCAGCACATCAGCGTTATTATAAGCCTTAAATTATTTTTCTTTTGACGTGAATTTTTTCGAGGATAAGAAGATAAAAGCCCTAAAGGGCAAATATGGGCTTAATGGCGTAATGGCTTACATATATATGCTTTGCCAAATATACAAGGAAAGCTATTACGTTGAGGTTGACGAGGATTTTATCTCATGTATGTCGGATGACTTGAACATATCCGAAAACGCTACAAGGCAGATACTGAAATACTTATTTAGTCGGTCACTGCTGTGTGAAATTAAGGACAGTAAACTTGCTAAATCGGTCACTATCGTAACTTCTAAATCTATACAAAGACGGTATCAGGAAGCTAAAAATGACGGTAAAAGAAATGAGCATTCCAGAGCTATCTTTGTTAAAGCCGAATATTGGATGTTAGAAAAATCCGAGACTTACGGCTTTATTAAAGTGCGCCAAGATGAAAATAAATCCCCGATTAACTCTGATAAATCCCCGATTAACTCTGATAAATCCCCGATTTACGGCACAAAGGAAAGTAAAGTAAATGAAATTAAAGTAAATGAAAGTAAAGTAGATAAGCCGCCTGCGGCGGCGAGCTGCTCTCGTGATGATCTCATAAAAGATTATGGGATTGCCGCTGTAAATGAGTACGAACGGCGGTTTGAAGAGTGGAAAGCGAAACAAGGCGCAATTAACGCCAATAAGTATGCTGTGATTTCTAAGATGCTTTATGAAGATTATAAGCTTGGAAAATCAAAGTCTAATCTTTCTAAAGGCGAGAATAGCAGCTTCGACATAGCAGAAATTGAAGAATTCTTGAAAGGAAAAAACAAAGCAAATGACTAATAGCGAATTAAAAACCGCTTTGCAAAGCCAATGCCCCGTGATTTACCGTTCTGTGCGGTACGGGGAAATGAAATACAAATGTATAAATGCGATCAGATACACGCTTCATTGTGGAAAAGAATGATTCCATTACGGTATACACACTTTTTATTATATCAATAGAATAAAAGTACAGATTAAATCATAAAAGTAGTAGGGGGGATTTTTATGAAAAAACAGTGGAAAACTCTAATATTTTGCATTGCCGTACCGCTCGCGGTTGGCGGTCTTTCTGCGCTTCTAACACGAAATAGTATGCAAACGTTTGATTCAATAAAAAAGCCGATACTAGCTCCGCCGGGCTGGCTGTTTCCAGTAGCTTGGACGATTCTGTATATTCTTATGGGAATTGCATCATATCTGGTGATCACATCCAGAAAGCCAAACGGATCTGCTTTGATCACATACGGACTTCAGCTTATATTTAACTTTTTTTGGTCCATTATTTTTTTCAATCTGAGCCTATATCTGTTTGCGTTTATTTGGCTTGTAATACTGTGGTTTCTGATCCTTAAAACAACCATTAAATTCTACCAAATATCAGAACCGGCAGGGTATCTGATGATCCCATATCTTCTTTGGGGAACTTTTGCGGGTTACTTAAACTTTTCTATCTACTTATTAAATTAAAATTTCAGAGTTTTTATTTGGCAAAAAAACAACCATTGATACCCATTCTCTTTGAATCTCCTTAAATATCCGAACTATTTTGTTTTGATACTTGGATTGGATTACTTATAAATTCTTTATTCAAGCAGTTTGATTTACTTGGATTTTTAATGTGAAATTAAGGACGAAATCGTAAGAATTTTAAAACTGTCAAGTTATTTAAAAAGGTATTGACAGTAGTGTGGCAATATATTATAATATAAATAGTAAAAGTTGGGTGTTTTTTAGCGTGAAGAAAAAAATCTTTTTTGTCAGTCAATCACATCTAAGCACTATGAAAAAGATATTATGCCCACAAACGGCTGTGAAAAGTAGCCATTTGTGGGCATAAATCTTGGAAGACAATTCATATGGATTATCACGATAAAGGAAATAAAAATGTGTGATAGTTTCAGAATAAAGGATTAATTTTAGAACAATCAAAAACATTCGTATAAAAGGAAAATCAGAGATAAAAATGGATACTTTTGCAAAACACATAAACCGAAGGCATATATTTAAAGACTTGCCAAATCAAATGCTTGTCCCTAAATCCGACTGGGATAATTACTATCATCATCATACTATAAAAATTTCTTCGTTATCTGAATTTGTAGATGTAATAAGTAAATTAACATTAAAAAGCAAGAATACAGAATATAGATCGCTTGTATACAGAGGTCATTCCGATTATTCTTCCAACTATAAACTCATTCCATCTCTTGCTCGATATGACAGTGCCTTGGAAATGAGTGAGAATACTGTTGTAAGTGAACTGATAACTTTACGACCCGAAGAATTTCAAAATATTTCTTCTGACTTTGATTTGTTAGCAAAAATGCAGCACTATGAGCTTCCAACAAGACTGTTGGATTTCTCATACAATCCATTGATAGCTTTATATTTTGCTTGCTGTGACGACAAGACTTCGGGACGTGTTCTGTGTACATATGACACAAGCTCTCTTCATTCAAATCAAATCGCAGAAAAGATTTGTGGAATGTATCATTATAATGATTACAAAACTGTTCCACTTGATAGCTTGTTGGGGGATGTATCTTTGCTTCGCAGATATGCTCTTTACATGCGAACTCCTTTAATGATGAAGCCAAAATATTCGAACTATCGCATTAAGCACCAATCTGCAGTATTTATGGTTTTTCTAAATAAGGTGTATGATTTTAGAAGTCGGATGGTGGAATTGAGCAGAAAATATAAAAAACAAGAAGATGAATATCGCCTTGGATTTGTATTAGATGATTTTGAACGCCAAAGATTGGCATATATTCGCGAAGAAACCGAAATCTATAAAGAGAACTTTGAGGTAACGTCCGACACTTTGAATAAGTTGTTTGCCCACTACAGCGAAAGATATGACGATTTTGATTTAGTTGAGGATTTCGGTATAAATCCTAAATATCATTTCTTGTTTAAAAACAGATTTTCCTTGACAAATAATATACAAGAATTAAGTCCTGAAATTATATCCAGTTCATTTATTAGTATACTTATCAATGAAAAGCGAAAGAAAACAATTATGCAAGAGCTAGAGTCTATTGGAGTTGACAAAGCATTTGTTTTTCCGGAGTTGACATACACTGCGGAAAAAATTAAGAACAAATTTATTTTGGGAAAATAGCACTTCCTCTCATATTCAGCACCAAACGAATGTTTTATGCAATAACCGTGAGAGTTCAACTCTGCACACTGAAACGCTGAAAATATCTTTTTTATAGGGCTTATACAGCCCGGAAGCCGGGCAGCAAATACGGAGCGTATTT
>JAAVIG010000021.1 GCA_014796735.1 Oscillospiraceae bacterium | reverse complement strand
AGTACTGCTCCGTGTTTGATATTATTATAAAGGAACATTTGGACGATTACGCGGGCAGCGAGTATCCGCGCATGGCGGAAAAGTATATGGAGGACTTTGACAGTCTTTCCCAGCAGGCAAAGCGTTCGCTTTTCAACAGTCTGATGCTCGGCGTCGTAAACCGAAAGGATATGACATACGGGCTGCGTAAATACAAGGAGATAAAGTCATGGGTTAAATCGATAAACTGGCCCGAGGGAAAAGAGTTTATCGACATACAGTTTGCCAGATGCAGAGAAAACGCTTTGGGATTTACCTTAGAGGCTCTGCGCCGTGAGGAGTATGCCAAAAAGAAAGGCGAAAAGATCTCCGAGAGCGAATACACCATAGACATTGAAAAAGAAGCTCCGTTTATAGAGGAGCTTATGCGGTTTACCGAGGAGGCTCTGGAATCGGAAAATTCTCGGAAAACGATCACCGACAGGGTGGTGGCAGGGTTGTATTGTGCTGAGGCCGCTTATCACTTGGGAAAAATCACTATGGAGGAGCTTCTGAAAAAAATCGATGAATATTCGGAGCAGCGGGAGGATTACAGCGCCACGGAAAAATGCTCAGCCCTGTTTACCGCAAACGCTTACTACATCGATTATCTTTGCAAATGCAGCGACTATGACGAAAAATACATATTGGACAAAAGCTCTCAAATAGTGGATAAGGTGTTGGCGGGAGCTAAGAATATGGAGGATTACTTAGGCAACTATCAGACAAATTACTGTGTGCTTATGCTTGTCAATTCCGCATCTGCGGTAATAAACTTTGACGCATTCAAAACCACGGTGCTGAAATCCACCGTTTACGCCAACAAGGCACTTTATGTTCATACCATGATGGTAAAAGAGCTTTGCCTTATAATCCTTGACTATATATTGGAGCACGACCCCAAGTATTTTGACAATGTGGCGGGGCACACATGGGAAGAATTCCGCGGCAATCATGACGAGGCGGAGGAGCTTATGGAAAAGTGCGCTCTTTTCCACGATATAGGAAAGTATTTTTGTCTCGATTATGTGTCCAATTCTTCGCGGAATCTGACCAAAGACGAGTTTGAGGTAATCATGGATCACCCCGCAAACTTTTTGAAAATTTACCAGGGGAAAATGAGCCGCGAGGTGGAGTGCGTCCACGACTGCGCCCTGCTGCACCACCTTTGGTATGATGAAACGCACGGCTATCCGAGCTGGGGCAGGCATACCTATAACAAGCCTTATGTGAATATAATCAGTATTGCGGACAGTATAGACGCAGCCACGGACAATATAGGCAGACCCTATGGGCAGGGTAAGACCCTTGACGATATGATAGAGGAATTCGACAGTATGAAGGATACACGCTACAGCGGATACATATGCGATATACTGCGAGAGAAGGAGGTTAAGGAAAAGTTTGAGTATATACTCAATACTCGGAGAAAAGAAATTTACTTTGAAATTTATACATCATATTGACAGCAAGCAGGTTCTGATACTGATCCCTTTTAAGCTACGGGATTAGTGTTTCTGGTGCAGTCCCTTTTTAAACTGTGAGTATTACATCGGTTTAAAAAGAGATCGGCATAAAATAAAGTAATAACGGAAAGGCAGTAAGTCAATGAAAAAAAGTATTAAAAAAATCGTTTTGATAAGAATAGCTTTTGCTCTTGCGTCAATATTGCTGTTCAGCTTTTTGACCACATACAATATTCTTCGCATAGAGCATACGCAGAACGAAGCCGTGGCAGTGCATGAGACCCAGATGAAAGCGCAAAAGGCGGAAGCCGCGCATTACCGCTGGACTATAAATTTGAGCGAGGCTTTGTTTTCAAATGCGGAATTTACGGGCAGCACCGACTATACCTCCTGTGTTCTCGGACAGTGGCTTTACGGCGACGCGGGAACGGACGACAGCGAGATCTTGGAGCTGCGCTCCCAAATGGAGCCTTTGCATAAGGAGCTTCACCAATCGGCTGTCACGGCCTTGGAAATGTTGGAGAGCGATCCCGAAGGAGTTTACAGCTACTATAACGAAACCATTCAGGGTACCCTTACGACCTTGGTGGGACTGCTGAACCGCGTAATAGAGCTTTCCAATGATATCAACACCAATACGGAGGAAACGCTGGACAGCACTATTAAGCTCATGCACGGGACTACCGTGGTTTGTCTGGTGTTTGCGCTGATTTGCTTGATATCTCTTATCGTTTACATACTGAAAAAAATCGTTAAGCCCATTGTCAGGATCACCGAAAACACAAGACCGCTTAAGGAGTGCAGGCTGGATATAGACCTGTCATATAACGTGGACGACGAGCTGGGTCAGCTTACGGACGCTTTGAGAACCTCTCTGAAGGTCATCAACAATTACGTTACGGATATAAACCACATAATGGGTCAGCTTTCGGCGGGCAACTTTAAAGTTGCTACATTTACGAACTATATAGGTGATTTCAGCACGATCCAGGAGTCGATAGAAAGCTTTACCTCCACTATTTCTGGCGTTATGGGCGAGATCAGTCAGGCGGGACACCGTATCTCGGGTCACGCGGGTCAGCTTTCCGAAAACTCCCAGTCCGTGGCGCAGGGCGCTACCGAACAGGCAAGCTCGGTAGAGGAGCTGTACGCTACTCTGGACAGCTTATCCAAGAGCGCGGATCAAAATGTTGAGGTTGCCGCAAAGGCAAAGGAACACGCCAATCTTACCGAGGAGCAGGTCAATATCTGCTCGGGTCAGTCGCAGGAAATGGTTTCCGCTATGGGAGATATAAGCAAGACCTCCGAGCAGATCGGACAGATCATTGCAACTATCGAAAATATCGCGTTCCAGACCAATATACTTGCGCTTAACGCCGCGGTAGAGGCGGCAAGAGCGGGTGAAGCCGGCAGGGGCTTTGCGGTGGTCGCGGAAGAGGTTCGTACCCTTGCCTCGCAGTCGGATCAGGCCGCAAAGGCTACCAAGCAGCTTATTGATAACTGCGTAAGCGCGGCGGCAAAGGGACTTCAGATCGTTGACGCGGTTTCCGAGTCACTGCAAAGGACCATGGATCTTGTATCACAGTCCAACAGCGATATAGCCACCATTACCAGCGTGGTTGACGACGAGGCGGAATCCATTAAGCAGGTAACGATAGGTATAGAGCAGATCTCTACCGTAACTCAGACCAACTCCGCAAACAGCGAGGAGGCGGCTGCGGTAAGCTCGGAGCTTTTCTCGGAATCGCGCTTGTTGCAGGAGCAGCTTGATAAATTCCAATTAAAGGCTTAAATTATATAACAAAAGGGGCTGTAAAAAACTAAAAAAGAAAATTTAGAAGCGGCGAAGCCGCAAATGTCTTTTTCGCTTCCTTTTTGCACTGCAAAAAGGAAGTAGGGTGTGGGACAAAGTCCCACGAAGTGAATAATTACAACCTACAAAGAAGCAGGCGACTAAGCGGCTACTATGGGTGCCGACATCCGTGTCGGCACTTTGGGCAGCCGCCGGTTCGCATCCATGCGAAGCCGCTGCTTCGGGCGTTAACATCTTTCTTAATAAAATATACCCGTCAAAACCTTATTTTTCCTCGGTTTTGACGGGTTGCATTTATATTTAGTTTTTTTACAGCCCCTATTTTAAATCGGCGATGACATTGATATATACTGCACACAAGGAGAAAAATTTAATGAAACGGATAGGAAAATCAAAAAAACAGTGTGTTGAGGCTGTTGCTTTATCGGTATTTATCGGTGTTATTTTCAAATTTGCGGGATACTTAATGCTTAGGTCTTCCGATATACGTGTTGGGGCGTGGGGCTTGGTTCTGTATTTTTTCGCAAATTCGGTCGTAAGCGGTACGGCTGTATATATTGTTGTAAAAAAGCTTTCCCGTTCGGCTGTTTGCTTGCTTATCGGGGCGGTGATAAGCAGTCTGATTTTCGGATTATGCGGGGGAGAGCTTTCCTATGTCCTTTCCGCTTTGCTAACGGGCATTTTGACTTTTCCCGTCAGCTTTGCGTACAGCTTAGCTGCAAAAGCGGTAATCAACAGACACGATATACAAAAGCGAATAGGGGCAGGTTTTATTTTTGTTTTGTTTACTGTTGTTATAGCTGCTTTTGCGTGGCTGTGTTTCTGTTCGTTTTTAGGTCTTCTGCATGGCGATTGACAGCCGCGGGATTTTTGTATATAATAGTAGACGTAAAAAAAGATGTTATACAAGCATGTCTTTTATAAACGGATTGCCGTCAGGAAAGGGATAAAACAAAAATGCAGCTCGAAAAGCTAAACCGTGCCGAAGCCTTCAGATATATGGGCTATAAGGGCGGCGAAATAAACGAAAATATCCTTAAAATAGCCGAGGAATGTGAGGAAGCCCTGCTGAAAGCCATTAAGCCGAGGCTTGTGTACAAGGTTTTCGGGATAGAACCCGCCGAGGAGGGCATACGGGTTTTAAATACCTCACTTGTATTTAAGGGTAATGACATTTCCGCTCACCTTAAGGACTGTACCCGTTGCGTACTGCTGTGCGTTACTCTTTCCGCCGAGGCGGATAAGCTAATACGCTTTTACGAAGCAGAGGGAATGGAAAAGGCGCTGATAGCCGACAGCCTTGCTTCCGCGGCGGTGGAGCAGGTATGTGAAATTGCGGAAGCGGAAATACAAAGGCAGGTGGGGGAGTATCATTACACATGGCGTTTTTCCCCCGGCTACGGCGATTTTCCTTTGGATATTCAGGGAGAATTTCTGAAGGTGTTGGACGCTCCCGCAAGAATAGGCGTTAATGTGACCGACAGCCTTATACTTATACCAAGAAAGTCGGTAACGGCGGTAATGGGCGTGTCGGAAACGGAAATACCCAAGGGCAGACGGGGCTGCATAAGCTGCAATATGAGAGACAGGTGTCAATACAGACAAAAGGGTTTGTACTGCTACTGGTAAGATAAAAAGAAAGGAAAAGCGGGAAATGGATTTTAAACAGCTTTTGGAAAATGAATTTGTGATACTTGACGGCGCAATGGGCACTATGTTACAGGCGAGAGGTCTTAAAATGGGAGAAACTCCCGAGGTGTTAAACATAGAAAAGCCGGAAATGCTGACCGAGATACACAGAGAATACATTGAGGCGGGTGCGGATATAGTTTACGCTAATACCTTCGGTGCAAACAGATACAAGCTTAAGAAAAGCGGTTATTCCGTGGGTGAGATAATAAAGGCGGGCATAAAGAACGCAAGAAGGGCATGCGAGGGAACGGACGCTCTTGTGGCTTTGGATATAGGCCCTATCGGGCAGCTTTTGGAGCCTACGGGAACGCTTACCTTTGAGGAGGCTTACGATATTTACAAGGAACAGGTGCTCAGCGGGCAGGACAGCGACCTTATTGTTTTTGAAACAATGACCGACCTGTACGAGCTTAAGGCGGCGGTTCTGGCGGCAAAGGAAAATTCGGACAAGCCCATAGTCTGCACCATGACCTTTGAGGAAAACAGGCGTACCTTTACGGGCTGTTCGGTAAGCTCAATGGCTTTGACCCTGGAGGGTCTCGGTGTTGACGCGATAGGGGTAAACTGCTCCTTAGGCCCCGCGGAGCTTTATCCCGTTATAGAGGAGCTGTGCAATTGGACAAATCTGCCCGTTGCGGTAAAGCCCAACGCGGGATTGCCCGACCCCGTTACAAATACCTATAATGTGACTGCCAAGGAATTTGCGGGTTTGATCGAAAAGCTTATTCCTTTGGGAGTAAAATTTTTCGGCGGCTGCTGCGGAACAAATCCCGAGTTTATTTCGGAGGTAAAAAAGATTCTGGAGGGCAAAAAGCACGTTAAGTTAACACATGATATTCCCGCCGCCTGCTGTACTCCCTCCAATACGGTAACGATAGACCGTCCCCGCATTATCGGCGAACGCATTAACCCCACAGGCAAAAAGCTTTTCAAGGAAGCACTGCTTGCCAACGATATGGACTATATACTGGGACAGGCTATCGAACAGGTCAAGGGCGGCGCGGATATTCTTGATGTAAATGTGGGACTTCCCGGAATTGACGAAAAGGATATGATGCGCAGAGCGGTCAAGGCAATACAGGGCGTTGCGGACGTGCCGTTACAGCTTGATTCCACCATTCCCGAGGTGCTTGAAGAGGCATTGAGGGTGTACAACGGAAAGCCTATCGTAAACTCGGTAAACGGTGAGGAAAAATCTTTGCAGACGGTTCTGCCTTTAGTCAAAAAGTACGGCGCGGCGGTGGTCGGCTTGTGCCTTGACGAGAACGGTATACCAAAAACGGCGGAGGGACGGTTCAATATTGCCAAAAAGATACTGGACAGAGCGCTTTCCTTGGGGATAAGGCGCGAGGACGTTTATATAGACTGCCTTACTCTTACGGTATCGGCCGAGCAGGAAGCGGCAATGGAGACCTTGAACGCTGTGGAGAGGGTTAAAAAGGAGCTTGGACTGAAAACCGTCTTGGGCGTTTCAAATATCAGCTTCGGACTGCCCGACAGAGTAAAGGTAAGCAGCAATTTTCTTACAATGGCACTTACAAAGGGTCTTGATCTGCCCATAATCAACCCCAATACCGAGAGTATGACGGCGGCGGTAAAGGCTTATAATGTGCTTGCGGGGTATGATAAAAACTCGGTGGAGTATATAAGCCGTTACGGCCGGACAAGCGGGGAAAAGGCGGAGACTAAGCCCCTTAAGGGAGATATTGACCTGAACTACGCCTTGGAAAACGGACTTAAAAACGACGGTGCGCGGCTTACCGAGGAGCTTTTGAAAACCACCGACCCTATGGCTGTGATCAACGATATTCTGATTCCCGCTCTCGATAAAACGGGAAGCGAATTTGAAAAAGGAAAGATATTTTTGCCGCAGCTTATTCTGACCGCGGGAGTGGCTCAAAGCTGCTTTGAGGTGATAAAGGAGCATTTCGCCAAGACAGGCGAAAAGTCGGTATCAAAGGGGAAGATAATTTTAGCCACCGTAAAGGGCGATATTCATGATATAGGGAAAAATATCGTTAAGGTATTGCTGGAAAATTACGGCTATCAGGTCATAGATTTAGGTAAGGACGTTGATTATCAGGCGGTTTTGGACTGCGCGGTAAAGGAAAACGTTCACCTTGTGGGACTGTCCGCTTTGATGACCACAACACTGGTAAGCATGGAAAATACCATAAAGCTTTTGCATGACAATAACGTTGACTGTAAAATAATGGTAGGCGGCGCGGTGCTTACTCCCGAATACGCGGAGCGTATAGGGGCGGATTATTACGCTAAGGACGCCAAGGAATCCTGCGATATTGCCAAGAGGGTGTTTGAGGAATTTTATCCGCAGGGGTAATAATTGCCTATAAAAAATCGGTATTAAAACTCCTCCATCACAGAGAAATCAACGCCGGTTTCTTCCGCAATACCGCCGTAAATCAGCTTTGTATTTCTCCCTGTTTCAAGATAATGCTTTACCACATATTTTGAGGAAAAGGGCATTTCCAGATCAAGAGCCTTGTCATATTCCACCCAGCTAAGCTTGCCTTCATTGCTGGTTATCTCTTTTTCCGGGCTGAAATTTGCAAAGTAGTAATAATTTTGACGTATCTCGTTGTTTTTGAGCCGTAAAGTCACGTACCTTAAAGCCAGATCGCTTATATCGCTTTCAGAAAGTCCCGTTTCCTCATAAAGCTCACGCAGGACACAGGCTTTCGGGTCGTTCAGCTCGTCTTTTTCAAAATGACCTCCCGCCGTTCCCGTATAGCTGTCATTTATCACCCTTGAACCGATACGGTACAGCAGAAGCATTTTTTCACCGTTTATCAGGTAAAGGCTGGTCATATTTCTAAGAGTTACGTTGTTCATTTTATTTCTCCTTTTTGATTATTTTTTTGGTAAATTTGCGCAAAACTATTGTAATTATTTAAAAATTATGTTATAATATATACAAGAGGACGAGATGTGCCGCCTTGTTATACATAGACAGGCACGCCGTTCTCAAAACGCAGACATCTGCAAAAGGAGGAAAGACTATGAAATTACAAATTACAGCTAAGAAAATGCAGGTTCCTCAAGCTTTCAACGAGTACGCCGAAAAGAAGCTGAAAAAGCTTGACCGTTTTTTCGGTGACGAGGCAGACGCAAAGCTCACGGTTTCCACTATCAAAGATGATATTATTGTTGAGCTTACCGTTAAATATGAAAATTTGATTTTCCGTTCGGAGCAGAAAGCGGCGGACAAGAATGACGCGCTTGACGCTTGTATCGATAAAATAATCCGTCAGATCAGAAAGAACAAGACGAAGGTAGAAAAAAGGCTCAGAGCTAACGCTTTTGAGGAGCAGTATTCCGAAGAGGTTGAGGATCAGAGCAGATACGAGATCATTAAGCGCAAAAAGTTCCAGCTTCGCCCCATGAGCGCGGAGGAAGCGATCCTGCAAATGAACATGCTGGATCATAATTTCTTTATGTTCAAAAACGGCGATACGGGCGAGGTCAACGTGGTTTACAAGCGCGACGACGGCAATTACGCTATACTTGAGCCCAGCAAGGATTGATCCGCGCGGCGTTAAACGATAATTCAAAATAATTATTCCACCCTCGGAAAGCATTGGGTTTTCCGAGGGTAGAATTTTATTCGGATAAGATTTTTATACTAATAACCATTTGATTTGTGGATAAAATCCACAAATCAAATCCTTCGGCGAAGCCGAAGGTGCGCCGATAGGCGCAGGTTATGTACGTTCAATACAATAACTGAGGGAGCTTTGCTCCCTCGCCCTGCCGCTTTGCGGCAGGGCATTTAAAAACCGGTTTATCCGGTTTTTAAATGGTTATTAGTATTACAATCACTGACGGGCATAATTCTCTGTCAAGGCTTTTATATCGTCACGCTCCCTTAGTTGGCTGTACAAGGGTTTTTTCAGGAATTCCAGCATTTCTTCAATATCTGTTTCCGTTCCGGTTTTGCATATTTCGTCAACATTCCATTGGAGTTTGTCAAAAAACGGCTTTGATTGAGGCATGATATTTCCCTCCATGAACCTGTCGTATTCCTCGGCGTGATAAAACGCCTGCTTTATCATTTCCGCCGCCTTATCGCAATCGCCCTCTTTCATTCTGAAATCGGCGCGTCTGCGGTATATTTGTCCGAGAATACAGTGGTAGTATAAGTAATTTCCGTCGGGCATCATTGTTTTAAGTATCCGCTCCTGTGCATCGCAGGCTGTGTCGGTGTATTCCTCCCCGATAAGATTAAGCAGATCGATCATCGCACGGTCAAGCATCTTTTGATGGTGTACAGTTCTTTTTTCGCCTTCAAGACATTGAAGCAGCACATATTCTTTTCTGAATGGGAGGTTTTCGGGATAAAGCTCTGCATATTTTTCGGCTTCGTCCCTTCTTCCTCTGAAGCTCAGATATTGGACAATACCCAAAATAGCGCTTGCCTTGACTTCCTCGTCGGAAGCGTTTTCGATAACAAGCGCGAAACGCTTTATAGCCTCCTCCTGCTCCTGTGCGTATTGGGCGTCGTCCTTATATTCAAAGGAGCACATAGCCTGTGTCCACGCCAACCGCTTATGCCATTCCATATCATCGGGAAATTCCTTTACCGCCTGTTTCGATACCTCAAATCTTTTGTGCAGGTCTCCGCTTTTCCATGTTTCCTCATATTCCCCCTCCAATTCCTTTTTTCTCAGCATATCCGCGTTTTCGTCAAAACCGAACAGCTCGTCTGTGGTGACCTTAAAGAGCCTTGCCAAAGGAACGATCAGGGATAGGTCGGGGCTTGTGACGCCCGTTTCCCATTTTGAAACGGTCTGGTAGGAAACACCGAGCTGATCCGCTAACTTTTCCTGCGTAAGATCGTTTTTTCTGCGAAGCTCTTTTATTTTTTCTCCGATATAATGCATTTTTATTATTATTCCTTTCCTGTAATTGAAGTAATACTTTATAAGTATTTATCGAAAGCGAGCTCTGCTTCTGTTAATATTATATCGGTACTAAAGGAATAAAGCAATAACGCGTTTTTTGAGAAAAATTCGCTTGAAGAGTGAGAGAAAAATGGGAAATCTTCGCGTATATCGGGGATTTCTTCATGTCGGCAAATGGATTCGGAATGACTCAAAACGCAGCGAAAAAGGCATTTGTGTCATTAATTTTTTACACATGTTATCATTTTTCAGCCATTACCCTGTTAACTACCCTCACATATCTCCTTAACGGATATTCCCCGTCATGCCCCTCTCCCGCAAAAAAATCCGACATTTCCCCAAGACCGGTTATCCTTGTAACCCCGCATCTTGCCAAAATTCCGCTTAACGTTTCCTTGTCCTTTTCCGCGCACAAAAGTCCCGCTGTCTGTAAATATCCCTTTTTCCTGCGCAAAACCGAGACAATATTTTTCCTCGGCAGCTTTTTCACAAGCACATTGCACAGCATGGGCGATAATTCCAATTCACTGTCATTGCATACTTTAAGGCTGCACCCCTTTCCCTTATACAGTCCCTGCTCCTTCAAAGCGCCGCCCTCCAGAAATCCTTCAAGCATATCGGTATAGTCAAGCAAGGTGCGGTGTGCTCTGCCGCCTATGGAAACAGCGCCGTGTCTTGCTGCCGCTTTTTCAAGAACAGGCAGGAATTTATCGCAAAAATCATTTAATTCGACGTTATTGTCGGTGTCGATATATATTACCTGACATGAACTGCAAAGCAGCTGCTTGGTTGAGACTATATGCTCCGCCAAGCCCTTTAGCTCTTCGCCGCCGTATTCTCCCGAAATATAGGCGAAGCCTAATTTATGTCCCCATTCTATTAACTTTGCTCCCGAAGGGGCTAAGCGTCTTACTGCCGCTACCGCTTCATCACCGCCCCAGACCGCTATACCGTCCGCCATTTCCGCCATTTTTGTCATGGCATGTATATCCGTTGAGGGAATATCGAAAACGTAGATATAATCCGCTAAGGCAGGCGCGTATTCTATCAGCTTACTTATTATTTCCGTCGATAAGCCGTTATCCGCCTGCGGCAGCTTCAGAATATTGATATTGCCCGTAAGCAGTCCTTCTGCAATGCTGAAAGCGGGCAGTCCGTCCATATTTCCCGCAGCAATGTGAAATATTACTCCGAGGGGAAATATACTTGTATAAACTTCCCCCGTGGGGTATGCTTTGCCCATGTCCAAGGAGCTTAAGCCAAGCTCTGTTCTAAGCTTTAATTCAAGGTATTCTTTGCTCAGCATCTGCGCGGCAAGTGCTTTGTAGCGTTGTGGGTCGTCAACCGGGAGTTTAGCAATTATATCGTCATATTTTCCCCCGCCGATATCTCTGCCTAAGCTGTCAACGGCGGAAATAACCGTTTCTATCTTTAAAGGCGGTCCCGAAAGGGTTCTGTTAATATTACGCTCCATTTCGGAAAGGATTCTGTCCTGTTCCTTTGAGGGGTAAAGCTTTCCTTGTGCTAAAATCATTTTGGTTCCCTTTCAGCAGCTATATTTCCAAATTCTTTATTATCTCCTCCGCGCCCGCCGCGCAGGTCTTTATGTTATCGGGTGCTACCCTGCCTATTATTTCCAAATACGGCGTGTCGATGCCGCAGCCGCACTCGCCGCTCTTGTGAAGTACTCCCAGATCGTCGGTCATTACGCTTAAGACAGGGGTGCCTTTTACCATTGGGGTTATCAGATTCACAAGCCCGACGGTTCCGTTTTTTACGGGGTTTAGTGTGTCTTGATCTCTTATTATGACTCGGCTGTATACAGGCACGTGAAAATGATGATTTTGGCAGGTGCAGTATAAAACAGGGTGCTCAACCGCGCCGAAAAATTCGGTAATATTATCCTCTTCTATTCCCAATACCTTTTCAGCCAAGGCATACAGTTCCTTTTTGTCCGCCTGCCGGGCGTAGAATTGCTTCCAGCCGCCTGCCAGAAATATTTTGGAGCCCTTGGGCAGCTTGACTTGTATGCTCTTTTCCTCCATTATCTTCAATAAAAAATAAGTGTAGGCGGGAAATCCCATAAATCTGTATGGAAGCTTTGCCCCTGCCCCTTTTCTTACCGCGCTTATTACTCCCTCAAAGTCGGGAGAATATTTGCCGTTTTTATACTTTAAAATATAAGTCCTGCTTAAAGCGGGGGTGAATAAAGTAGCGCCGTAGGCGGTTTTCGTAACGGCGGTCCTGTTGCTTTTGTGGGGCTTATAGCCCATTATAATGTAGTGGCAGGGCTTTAATGAAAACAGACGGTGTTTTTTGCCCACGGTCAGCACCATTTTAAGCCCGCGGAGCAGTGAGCCTAAGTCAAAGCCTATTTCGCTGACGTTTACGCCGCTGGTACCCGATGATGTGGCTTTTATAAGCAGCTTTCTTTCGGGCAGTGAAAACATTTTACGGCGTTTGAACAAAAGAGTCGGTATAAAGGGCAGGGCGGCGTAAAAATCGGGGGTATTGCAAAGGCTTTCTGCGTAATAGCCCAGTCCGTTCAGTATACATGCATATTCCTTGCAGTGGCTGTACTGAAAGAGACAGTTTTCAACAAGTGCCTTTGTAAAAAGCGTCTCTGTATTCTTTATGTCATAGGGGTCTTTTACGGAAAACAGCTTGTTTGTGTATTTCATAAGCAATTTGTTCCTTCTTTATTTAACTTGTCGCCAAACGGTATGTCTATCAGTGACAGAACAGAGTAAGAACAGGTATTTGACATATCACAATTTTTTGTTTATAATAAAAACAGTATTATGTCCGCGGGTAAAGGAAAGCCCCTTGCGAACAAGGGACTGCCTATTGTGACGTCTGCGGAAGAGGATCGGAGCTCAACCAATCAATAGTTTTAAAAATGGGTTAGTGTAAGTATCAAATTTATTCCAGCAGCAGCCTTTCATCGCAGTACTCACATTCAAGTACGCCGCCGTAATTGCGGAAGCTGTGGGGAAGCGACGGTTCAAAGTTCGTTATACATTTTTGATTGTGACAGCATACCTTGGGCATTTTTGTACCCGTAAGCAGAGGTTTTGTTTTAATATCCTCGTTAAGCACCGACAGTATCAGCGACATTCTGACGTACATTCCGTAGTTGGCCTGTTTAAAGTATAAGGCTCTCGGATCGTCGTCGACCTCCACCGCTATTTCGTCAACGCGGGGCAGGGGGTGCATAACGATCATATCCTTTCCTGCCGCCTTCATCTTTTTTTTGTCAAGGCAGAAGACGTGCTTCTGACTGTTGTATTCCTCCTCGGAGCCGAAGCGTTCACGCTGTATTCTTGTCATATAAAGCACGTCGAGAGATGGGATAGCTTCCTCTAAGGTGTTTACCTCAGTGTATTCCTTTCCGCTGGCGGAGATCCTGTTTTTTATATATGTTGGCACCTTTAATTCTTCGGTGGATATAAGTACAAATTTGTTGTTGTCGTAGCAGCACAGGGCTTTTAAAAGGGAATGTACGGTGCGTCCGTTCTTTAAGTCACCGCAAAAGCCCACGGTAAGACCGCTTAAGGTGCCTTTTTCCGCCTTAAGGGTAAGCAGATCGGTCAAGGTCTGGGTGGGGTGCAGGTGTCCGCCGTCTCCCGCGTTTACTACGGGACAGTCGGATGTAAGGGCAGCCGCCTTTACCGAGCCTTCAAGAGGGTGGCGCATTACGATTATATCCGAATAGCTGCTGGCGATCTTGGTGGTGTCCTTTATGGACTCGCCCTTTGCCACAGACGAGTTGGCGGGGTTGTCAAATCCGATTATACCGCCGCCGAGCCTCAGCATTGCGCTTTGGAAGCTCATCTGGGTACGGGTGGAGGGTTCGTAGAAAAGAGTTCCCATTATTTTACCGTTGCATGCTCCCACGTAAATGTGGGGATTGCGCTTGATGTCAATTGCGAGGTTTGTTATGCTGTCCCAGCTTGAAACGGGGTAGTTGTCCAGATCTATCAGGTGGGGGAAGTTGTTTTTTGTCATAAAGGTGCCTCCTTTGGTCATAACGAAGCGGGTTTTCTTTTTTAAAAATTATAGCATAATTTGTCGGGCGTGTCAATGCGGGGGTGTTTTGGTTTCTTAATTTTCTCAGGCGGCGAAATGCCTTTTTAAAACTGCGGTTTATAAGACTGCTTCTGTTTGCAACAAGAGGGCATTTGTGCTTTTCTTAAAACTGCGTTTTATGTGATGTTCTTTTTTCTCGGAAAGCGAGTGCAGTATGCGCTCCCGCGCGGGGCTTAAGGTGACACCAAAGGGGGGCGAAGGTGCAATAAGCTTCACCTTATGCTGTTTCATTTAAAAAATAGTGCAGGCTTTATAACAAGTGCATTTACATACACAAGTACAAAAAAATCGGTGAAACTCATTGCCCCACTCTCCCCCCTTAGGTTTCACCTTAAGAATCCTTTCCTTACCCCCCTCTATTGCGTAGTGCTTGCGGTTCGTTTTTTGCTCCATAGAATTATTGCGTGAAATATCAC
>JAAVIG010000020.1:0-3314 GCA_014796735.1 Oscillospiraceae bacterium | reverse complement strand
TTTCACNAATTGATNAAAAGCCAGNNATAGGGANTAANTTCCTATGACTGGCTATGTTATTAATCTGAAACTATTTCCATCTGTTCATAATCAACACTGTTTTTTANAAGATAATCAAAACCNGANTTAATGCGCACCTCATCATGNGAAAGAAGTATGTANNNCCANGGCTTGCCACCATTTTCNGCATTCCAGTTGGTTACNGCTTGACAGTATACTTTTGCAGCCTTTGCNTTTTGAATGACNGNNTCGCTCTTTAATTCATTGCTTGCTTTTATTTCTATCATNTAAATCNTATNAGCNGTTTCTACTATGAANTCAGGTTCATATCTGCTTATACCNCCCNAACCGTAGTAGATTTCAAACTGTTTTGCAGATGGACGCATCCATTTTAGNACGGCTTTGTCATTTTCAAGAACTATNGCAAAGNCGCGCTCAGTACCGCTNTCAAANTTATAGAGGGTGTGGCAGGATTTTTTAAATCCGTTGAATACTTTACTCCGTACCTCACCNGCAGGTATATTCGCTCTNANGTCATATATTTCATCTGANTTGAATTTACCNCCAAAGCCTGNCTCTATACGAGAGAACGGACGCATCTTAGCCGCTCGGAAGTTTACTTCTTCNTGGTAGAAATGGTCATTCATCTGTGTGTAGATAATGTCAGCGATAGTTTTCTGACGATCTCNCATTACTTTTTCCGCTTCNAATGCAGTAAGATATGAAAGAAGNCTCTTTTTTGCATCACCAATAAGAGAATAAATTAAATCGGAGCAGGTGCTGTAATCGACATTGTCGTGCACAATTATATGACGCACGATTTCATTTTCCGGAGTATCAACCTTTGCCATAGCGAAGCGGTCAGATTGAATTTCAAAGGTTTTTCCGCNTTCCTGCAATTCTGTACCGAGAAGAGTATCATCGGAAGGATGCCAGTTGATACTGCTTGTATCAAGGGTAAAATCCACAAACCCCTGCTTTACNTCGGNAAACGGCTGTACAACCGTTTGAGGAATAGGAATNACTCGATCAGTAAGTTCCTGTATGCAGGTTTCAATNGCTTTTTGAACAACNACCTCCAAATCTTCAGCCTTAAGCCCCATCTCNGGGAACTGCCTTATTGTTTCTGTTATAACGGTTTTCTTGACAAAATCTCGTGCAGCATCATCATGCACAGCATCAAAGGTTTTTACCTGCTTATTTAAATCCATAACAGATTTAGAGGCATAATTTGCTACGAATTTTGCAACTTCTTTAACCTTTTCCNGAGGCTTTTCCGCACCAGTATTCTTTTTCGATTCGTCTTGTATTATAAATGAAAGTTGTTCTGTAAAGCTGAAATCTGTTGTAGCAACCTCATATGAAGAAGACAATTCAACTGTTTCACGCTGGTCATTGTTATGCTCAATCTCGGTCTCGTTAATATAATAAATTTTACGCACAAGAGAATCCGGGTCATTTGCAAGATTGATGATTGCCTCATATTTGTCATGGCTNACGATAGAGAGACGGTCAACTTCTTCAATACCNGTACGCTCACCATAAGGTAAGCGAAGACCCCTCCCGATGGTCTGCTCGGTCAGTGTTTCTGAGGCAGATGCGCGGAGCGGAACAATGGTATATAGGTTGGTGACATCCCAGCCTTCTTTCAACATATTCACATGGATAACAATCTCATATTTATTATCTGGGTTTTCAAGTTCAAGCAGACGCTGAATATTTTCGTCCTTCTCTGTCTTCTTCTGGTCTGAGTGTATTTCCATAACTTTATCAGCATAGTATCCGTTAAAGAAATCCTTTGATTTGATATATTCCATGAGCTGTTTTGAGTGGTTGGTATCTCTTGCGACAACAAGTACAAAAGGCTTGACTATCGGTCTACCATTGCTGCGAGCATAGACTTCAAGGTCGCTTTTTGTTTCTTCGTGGATACGTAGACCGTCATTTAACTTTTCATGATCAAGCTGCTCCGGAGTATANTCTTCTGGGTGGAAATCCTTACGAGTGAACACAGCAGGAACTTTTACATATCTTTCATCTTTCAGTGCATGAGCAAGGCTGTATTCATACACCACATTTTTGAATGGAACGGCTTTAGAACCTTTCTGTATTTGAGGAGTAGCGGTCAGTTCCACACCGAGAATGGGCTTCAATTCGTTTATAACTTCAAAGCTTTTATCTGCATGATAGTGGTGACTTTCATCCATAAAGATACAGAGATCGTTCAACGACTGGAGATGTTCAAAATAAGACTGACCGAGGATTTCATTAAGCCTTTTTATACGGGCAGGTTTACNGTCTTTGCCTTTACTTTCGGCATTCAGTTTTGCAATGTTAAAAACGTTGATAGTCACATCGTTAGAAGTGAACTCCATCTGACGGAAATCGCTGTAGTTGTCTCCATCAATGATTCTCGGTGGTTTTGCAAAGAGGTCAAGTCCTTTGAAAACATATTTGCTGCTTGACGGACTGCCGAGATCTGTTTTTAACTTATTGTATATCGTAAGGTTAGGTGCCATTACGAAAAAGTTCTTTATGCTCTTTTCATAACGCAGATATGCTATGCAAGCACCCATAAGTCTTGTTTTACCAATACCTGTTGCAAGTGCAAAGCAGAATGACGGAAATTCACGCTCAAAGCTACTAAGCGTCGGGAAAAGGCTGTGTACAGCATCCAGCTCTGCATCAAGATTAGGTATCTTTGAAAGCGAGAGGACATCGCAGAGCCTTGCGAATATCTCAAGGCTTTCTCGTTGCGGCTGACGGAGAGCGAGAATGTTGCTTATGTATTTTGAGTGATAAGTATAGAACTTATCGGTAAACGGCTCTTTCAGCATTTTTCCTCCTCCCATTCATCTTCATCAATCTCAGGCGGATTGACGATATTCAAGTTATAATTATCAACGCCAAATTCACACTTTTTCAGTACCGACTGTGGTATCTTGCGGACATTGATATTGTCATATCTCGTGCTCAGACCGTTGTCAAAAGCTGGAGCGCAGATAAGTAGGTTCTCAAATGGGTCGAGATCATCTGCTATGCTGTCAAGCATTTTGGAATCGAGATACTGTGTGGTAACATAGATAAAGCTATTATTTTGGCTGTATCCCTGTTTCCAATATGTTTCTACACTCGGAGCGTATACAAAACCGTTAATCATCGCTACTGCTGCTGCAAGCATTGTCGGGTTGTACTTATCGGAGAATACAGGGTTACCATATTTGTCTTGCACGATAAGAGTTGGAGCAAGTTCATAGAATTTGTAACCGCCGCCGCCTTGCCAATTGACACTTTTTGTTATTCCTAAGTGATCG
>JAAVIG010000019.1 GCA_014796735.1 Oscillospiraceae bacterium | reverse complement strand
AATTTACAATAGCAAAGCAGGTGATGATAAATTTGCTTTTTTGAATATTTGAGTCTTGACTTGCCGGTAACGGGTCAGGGCTTATCTTTTATAAAAATTCGGAAAGGAGCTGAAGTTTATGACGGAAAAACAGAAAAGATTTTGTGATGAATTTTTGATCGATTGCAACGCCACACAAGCGGCGATCCGCGCGGGATATTCGGAAAAGTCGGCCGGCCGAAATTCTTACAGAATGCTCAAAAATAATGAACTGAAAGCGTATATTGATGAAGTGCTTCAACAGCTTCACAATAAAAATATCGCCGATACTCAAGAGGTGCTTGAATATCTGACCGCCGTTATGAGGGGAGAGCATAGAGAACAGACCTTACTTTTCGCGGGAGACGGGGTTCAGAAAATTGCGGATATTGATGTTGCCGCAAGGGAAAGACTAAAGGCCGCCGAGCTTATCGGCAAACGGTACGGGCTGTTTAAGGATAATATCGATGTGGGCGGCGCCGTTCCTGTGATTATATCGGGAAGTGAAGAGCTTGAAGACGGTTAAGAGGCTGTATTTGCCCCAGCTTGTGGGTAAGGGGTACGGCACTTTCTGGCGGTGGCAAGGGCGTTACCGCGTTTGTAAGGGGTCGCGTGCTTCAAAAAAAAGTAAGACTACCGCGCTTTGGTGTATTGTTAACCTTATGGCTTACCCCGACGCTAACCTTTTGGTGGTGAGAAAGGTTTTTCGTACGCTTAAGGATAGCTGCTTTACCGAGCTTAAATGGGCTATCAACAGGCTGGAGGTTGCCCAATTTTGGGATATTAAGGAAAGTCCTTTGGAAATGACTTATAAGCCTACGGGACAAAAGATTTATTTCAGGGGGCTTGACGACCCGCTTAAGGTTACTTCGATCACCGTTGAACACGGGTTTTTGTGCTGGTGCTGGATCGAGGAGGCGTATGAGATCGGTAATGAAAATGATTTTAATATGCTTGATGAATCTATTCGCGGCGCTATTCCCGAAGAAACAGGGCTGTTTAAGCAGATCACCTTGACTTTTAATCCTTGGAATGAACATCACTGGATTAAGAAGCGGTTTTTTGACAAGCAGGACAGTGAAACGCTGGCTATGACTACAAATTATACCTGTAACGAATGGCTTGATGAAGCCGATAAAAAGGTTTTTGATACCATGAGAGAAAATAATCCTCGGCGTTATAGAGTTGCCGGGCTGGGAGAATGGGGGATCGTTGACGGGCTTGTTTATGAAAACTGGGAGGAAAAGGCTTTTGATTTGGAGGAACTGCGCAGGCTGCCTAATGTAAGCTCGGCTTTCGGGCTTGACTTCGGGTATACAAACGACCCCACCGCTTTGTTTTGCGGGCTTATTGATACCAAGGCGAAAACTATTTGGGTTTTTGACGAGATTTACAAAAAGGGCATGAGTAATGAGGCTATTGCTGAGGCGGTGGTTAAGGCGGGGTATGCAAAAGAAAAAATTAAGGCAGACGCCGCTGAGCCGAAAAGTATTGACCGGCTTTACACCCTCGGTCTTTCGCGTATTCGCAGGGCAAGGAAGGGTAAGGACAGCGTAAACAGCGGTATTGATTTTATTCGGGATTTTAAGATCTTCGTTCACCCGAAATGCGTTAATTTTATTACCGAAATTTCTAATTATACTTGGGATACCGATAGTAGGACGGGGCAGAAAATAAATAGGCCCATTGATGATTTTAACCACTTGATGGACGCTATGAGGTATGCGCTGGAGGACTTTTCACGGGAAAATGCTTTTAGCTTTGAATAATTTCAAAAATTTTTCCCGAAAACTATTGATGAATACGTATACACGTGTTATAATAATAGCCGTAAGGAGGGGACAATTTGTATGAAACTGATTTATCCAGCTGTATTTCACAATGAAGATGAAAGCGTATGGGTCGAATTTCCCGATTTGGAGGGTTGCCAAAGCTTCGGAGATAATGTAAAGGAAGCGTTGGAAGGAGCAAAAGAGGCTTTGGAGGGCTATTGCATAACCTTGCTGGAGGAAAAACGTAAATTGCCCGAGGCTTCCGATATGTTATCTATCAAAACAGATAAAGATTCTTTCGCTACATTGGTTGAGGTGGATTTGACTACACGTCTTGCTAAACAGAAATCTGTTAAGAAAACCTTAACGGTTCCTGCTTGGTTAAACGATATGGCAGTGGAAAAAGGGATCAACTTTTCGGCTGTGTTGCAGGAGGGACTTGCGAAAAGTCTTGGACTGTAATAAGAAAATTTAATAATTAAGCGTTTTGCAGTTAATTGCAAAGCGCTTTTTTATTGGAAAAAATAGGAGAATAAAATGTTTGAAAACCTTACTTTTAATATTTTAAATTCAGTAAATCCAAGCTCTTCGGGAGGAATGAACGACAAAGAATTTCTCGAGCGGGAGATAAGTGCTTGGAAATACAGCCCCGAAAGACTTATGCAGATAAAGGGGCGTTTGTATTTCGAGGGGCAGCACGATATTTTGACCCGTAAACGCACGATTATCGGCGAGGGCGGTGAGATTACCGAGGTCGAAAATTTGCCTAATAACAGGATTGTCGATAATCAATACGGGAAACTGGTTTTGCAAAAGGCTAACTATATTTTGGGTCAGCCTTTTGTTATTGAGGGCGACAATGGGCAGTACATAGAGCTTTTGAAGCAGGTTTTTGACAAAAGATTTATGCGGATTTTGAAAAATGCGGGAAAGGCGGCTTTGAATGGGGGGCTTGCTTGGCTTTATCCTTACTTTGACGAGGAGGGGAAGTTAAGATTTAGGCTGTTTCCCGCTTATGAGGTGCTTCCGTTTTGGAGGGACAGCGAACACACCGTTCTTGACTGCGCGGTTAGGGTTTATTTGGTGCAGGGGTATGAGGGGACAACGCCTGTTTTGATTGAAAAAGCGGAAGTGTACGGGATTGACGGGGTTCATCGCTTTATTTTGGAAAATGGGAGTCTTATTCCCGACAGCTCCGTTAATGAAGCGGCGGACATGCCTTATGTTATTTTGGGCGATAAGGCGGAGAAAAAAGCTTTTAACTGGGATAAGATACCGCTTATCCCAATTAAGTACAACGAAAACGAAACACCGCTTTTAAAGCGCGTTAAGACCTTGCAGGACGGCATCAATGTCATGCTTTCCGATTTTGAAAATAACCTTCAGGAGGACGCGCGGAATACCATTCTTGTATTGAAAAACTATGACGGTACAGATTTGGGGGAATTTAGGCGTAATCTTGCTACCTACGGGGCCGTTAAGGTGAGGTGCGACGGTGACAATGGCGGCGGGGTGGAGACACTTGAAATCAGCGTTAATGCGGAGAATTACAAGGCTATACTGGAAATATTCAAAAAGGCGCTTATTGAAAACGGTATGGGGTTTGACGCTAAGGACGATCGGCTGTCGGGTAATCCCAATCAGATGAATATACAATCAATGTATTCCGATATTGACCTTGACGCTAACGATATGGAGACGGAACTGCAAGCCGCTTTTGAGGATATACTGTGGTTTGTGAATGTTTATCTTGGGTGCGTTGGGAAAGGTGATTTTGACGGGGAGAACGTTAATGTTATTTTTAACCGCGATATGTTGATGAATGAGACGGAGGCTATTGCGAATTGTCAGGCTTCGATTGGGATTCTTTCCAATGAGACGATTATAGGGCAGCACCCTTGGGTCGATGATGTGCAGTTGGAGATTGAACGGCTGAAGAAGCAGAAGGAAGAGCAGACGGGTGAGGATTATGACAAGGATTTTCACATTGCTCCAGATGAAGATAAGCAAAAAAGCGGTGATGAGGAAGCACAATGACGGAAAAGCAGATTATGGCGTTGAAAAGGAACGGAGAGTATTGGAAACAGCGATTTGATATTCTTGATGCAGCGGGGGCAAAGTATGGGCTTGAAGTATACAAAGAGGTTGACGAGGCTTTTATACAGGCTCAAAGGGATATCCAAAGAGATATTGACAGCTGGCTTTCTCGGTTGGCAAAAAATAATAATGTTAGCTTGTACGAAGCTAATAAAATGTTAGTGGGGAACGAGCTGAAGGAATTTAAGTGGGATGTTAAGCAATACATAAAATACGGCGAGGAAAATGCGTTGAACGGGAAGTGGATGAAGCAGCTTGAAAGTGCTTCGGCAAGGTCTCATATCTCCCGACTGGAGGCTATAAAGGTGAGAACTCAACAGTCCATCGAGAAGGCGTTTGGGGCAGAGCTTGATATAGTGGACAGAATGGCACGCAAGACTTTTACGGACGGATATTATAAGAGTGCTTTTGAAATACAAAAGGGCTTGGGCGTCGGGTGGAAAATCGGGGAGATAGATCAACGTAAGCTTGACAAAATTGTTTCCAAACCGTGGACGGCAGACGGCAAAACTTTTTCGGACAGGATTTGGAACAAGAAAAATCAGATGATCAATGAGCTTCATCAGGAGCTTACAAGAAATTGCATTTACGGCAGATCTCTTGAAGATACCATAAAGCAGATGGAGCGATATGTTGACAATAGCGTTAAAAATGCGGGATATGCGGCTAAAAGGTTAATTGTTACCGAGAATGCGGCGTTCAGAACAAAGAGCCACTATGAGGGGCTGAAGGACGCGGGGGCGGAAAAGTATAAGGTAATGCTTACGATAGACGCAAAAAGCTGTCCTGTTTGTGTTGAGATGAACGGAAAGGTTTTTTCTATGTCCGAGTTTCAGCTTGGAGTAACTGCGCCGCCGTTTCACCCTAACTGTGATACGGGTACGCTTGTGCCTGTTATCGAGGATTTGGACGAGAGTTTGAATGGGGAAAAGATTGATGGGATTGAGTTTGATGAGTGGAAGGATAGGTTTGTGGGGGAGAGTGAGGATAATAGTGGGTTTGATGGGGTTGACAAATCTGGAAATAGTGGTATAATAGAAAATAGTGTAAAGCCTTCGGATTTTTCGGCTGAGGACATAAGCCAAGCAGAGAGTATTGCAAGGGAAAAATTAGGACTTGAAACAGTCGATTATAGTAAATTCGATATTGACGCAGCAAATGCTATGAATAATGAAATAAGCCGTTTTTATGACATATTTGGCGAATTGCGCGAAAAAGGTGTAATCAAATCTGTAATGGCGGTCAATATCCAAAATGAAAAAGTCTATGGTGTTTATTTGCACCAAAAAGGCGCAATCTATATTAATAGCTTTGGCGGAAAAGTATCTTTCGACAAACTTTTCAAAGATGCTAAAGGACAGTATAATATTGGTTACTGGAGCACCGGAAACGCCGAACAACTAATACGCCATGAACTTGGACACGCTGTTCAGCATTGTTACACCGATAACAACAAGGAAATGCTTGATAAAATCTCCGCGTTGAGAGAACAAGTAATGAATGAATGCGGAGTAAAGGAATATAAGGATAATCCCAATATAATGGACATTATCAAGGCAGGAAAGCAATTATCGTATTATGCGCTTGAGAGTAATGCTGAATTTATTGCAGAAGCTGTGGCAGAGTATATGGGAGGTAATCCTCGAATAATTTCACAGAATGTGGTCAATATTTTACTGGGGAGGGACTAAAATGCTTTTAAAACTAAGTGATTCGCAATTGATGGGAGAATATCTTGTCAAAATCGGTGAACACAAATATCGTACACGAGATGACATAGATATACCCAATGATGTACGTAAAGAATTGCTTGACATTGATGAGTATTATGTGCTCTATTATGGGGAACATATGATTATAAACTACAAGGATTTGAAATCAGGCAATGACAAATGATATGGACGCGGTTTTCACCTCACACCTTGACATTTTTTATGGCAAGTTTGACTCCGCTGTAAGAAAAGCACTGCGCCGTTAATGTTGATTAAAATTTTCATTAAGGAGTTGAAGTAATGTATAGGACAGAACCGCTTTTTCCTTATGCAGATAGAATGTATGCAATAATGCCACCCGGATTGCCGGATAGATTTTATCCAGAGGAAAAAGATCGTGTTCATGTTGAAAAAGATTATGTGATTTGTTTTGATAAAGGTGTATCAGATGATATAAAGCAACGTCTTATAAAGGATTACGACAAGAATTACAAAAAGGAAAAAGAAAGCGGGGTATTTCGCTGATTTTTCGGAAAGTAAAATTTAATAATTAAAGCACTTTGAGAAATCAAGGTGCTTTTTTATGCCCAAATTTCGCCTTTTTAGCATTGCAGGCGGTAAAGAACAAGATTCATTCGTGGTTAGTTACTCAGATAGGCTGAACGTTTACAAAACGGGAAAAAATATGCTTGATATGAAGGAGAAGGCTTAATTC
>JAAVIG010000018.1 GCA_014796735.1 Oscillospiraceae bacterium | reverse complement strand
AATTTCCACACCCATGCTTCTGGCGGTGCCAGCGATGGTTCTTATGGCTGCTTCAAGGCTTGCGGCGTTTAGATCCGGCATTTTCAACCTTGCTATTTCTTCCACCTGCGCATGGGTCAGTTTGCCAGATTTGTTACGGTTCGGTTCTCCGGAACCTTTTTCAATTTTGGCAGCCTTCATTATCAGTACAGCAGCCGGGGGTGTCTTGGTAATAAATGAAAAAGAACGATCAGCATAAGCGGTAATCACAACCGGTATGATCATTCCTTTCTGATCCTGGGTGCGCGCATTGAATTCCTTGCAAAAAGCCATGATATTCAGGCCGTGCTGACCCAGTGCAGGGCCAACTGGCGGAGATGGATTGGCTGCGCCTGCCGGTATTTGAAGCTTGATTTTTGCAACTTCTTTTTTTGCCATTATATTGATCCTTTCACCTTTGATTGCATGTCATGAAAGCAATCAACTTTTTGAAACATATTTGAAATCCAGCTCAACTGGCGTCTGACGACCAAATACGGAAACAGTGACGCGGAGTTTGCCCTTGTCATGATTTACATCTTCCACCACGCCATTAAAATCCTTGAATGGCCCTTCAAGCACGCGCACATAATCGCCAAGTTCAAAATTGAATTTGGGACGCGGCTTGTCCTTGCTCAGTTCCATAAGGCTTAAAATTTTGTTGGCTTCATGATCCTGCATGGGAGAAGGACGGTTTTTGCCGCCGACAAATCCGGTGACTTTGGGAATGGATTGCACCAGATGCTGGGAAAGATCGGTCATGACCATACGCACCATAATATAGCCAGGATAAAATTTTCTGGTGGTGGTACGGGGGGAATTACCCTGTTTGCTTGGTTCCTGCACTTTTTCCGTAGGCACAACGACATCCTTGATCATGCCCAGATCCTGGCCGGTGCGCTGCATCTCCTTTATGGTTTTTTGCACACGCTGCTCAAAGCCTGAATAGGTATGCACAATGTACCATTTAGCCTTTGGGCCCTGGGCGTCTGTTTCTTCCTCCAGAATTTCGGACTGCATCTCTGTCATGGGAACCTTCAGGAAAGTATAGTTCTGATCAGGCTTGATAAACCAAGATCGATTAGTCCGAGTATGATTGCCATTATGCATACAAAGGCAAGAACCGCAAGCGTAGCCTTTCGTGTTTCTTTCCAGGTGGGCCACGTTACTTTTCTGAGTTCAGCTCGGCATGCCTCTACATACCTGAAAAAGCGTTCAAGGAAATTGGGCTTCTTTTCCGTTTTTTCTTCACGGCTTGCCTGTTTTTTTGCCATGCCTGATCCTGAATTAAATAAATGGCAGGACAGGAGGGATTCGAACCCCCAACTCGCGGTTTTGGAGACCGCTACTCTACCGTTAGAGTTACTGTCCTGCAAGTCGGTCGGGTGAAAAGCATGTTTCACCCGCCGGAAAATGTTACCTTGTTTCCCTATGGAGCGTATGCTTACGATCCCAGGGGCAATATTTTTTCATCTCAAGACGCCCGGTGGTATTCTTCTTGTTCTTCCGGGTGCTGTAGTTGCGGCGCTTGCATTCGGTGCATGCCATTATAACGTTAACTCTCATAATCCTACTCGATAATTTCGGTGACAACACCGGAACCGACTGTGTGACCGCCTTCACGAATGGCGAAGCGCAAGCCTGCTTCCATGGCAATTGGGTTGATAAGTTCCACTATAAACTGGGAATTATCGCCAGGCATGACCATTTCCACGCCTTCAGGAAGGTCAATCACGCCGGTTATATCCGTTGTGCGGAAGTAGAACTGAGGACGGTAGCCAGAGAAGAACGGCGTATGGCGACCACCTTCTTCCTTGGACAGAACGTACACTTCGGCCTTGAATTTCTTATGCGGGGTAATTGACTTGGGCGCGGCAAGAACCTGTCCGCGTTCCACTTCGTCGCGTTTTGTGCCGCGCAAAAGAACGCCGATATTGTCGCCAGCCTGACCCTGGTCAAGCAGCTTGCGGAACATTTCAACGCCGGTGCAGGTGGTTTTCTGTGTGGGCTTGATGCCTACAATTTCAACTTCATCGCCAACTTTTATTACACCGCGCTCCACTCTGCCAGTGACAACCGTGCCACGACCGGAAATGGAGAAAACGTCTTCAATCGGCATAAGGAAAGGTTTGTCAATGTCGCGCTGCGGTTCGGGAATGAAATCATCGCATGCCTGCAGCAAGTCTTCCACGCATTTCACGGCAGGGCTGGAGACATCGTCGCTTTCAAGCGCCTTGAGCGCAGAACCACGAATGACAGGAACATCGTCGCCGGGGAAATCATAGGCGGACAGCATTTCACGCACTTCCATTTCCACCAGTTCCAGCAGCTCTTCATCATCCACCAGGTCGCATTTGTTGAGAAAAACAACAAGCTGGGGCACACCGACCTGACGGGCAAGAAGAATATGCTCACGTGTCTGCGGCATTGGACCGTCCGTAGCAGCCACCACAAGAATGCCGCCGTCCATCTGGGCAGCGCCGGTGATCATGTTCTTGATATAGTCAGCATGGCCCGGGCAATCCACATGCGCGTAATGCCGTTTGGGAGTTTCATACTCCACATGCGCTGTGGAAATGGTTATGCCGCGTTCCTTTTCTTCTGGAGCCTTGTCAATTTCATCATAGGAAACGAAATTGCCTTCACCTTTCATGCCTGCAACCTTTGTAATGGCTGCGGTAAGAGTGGTTTTACCGTGGTCAATGTGACCAATGGTGCCAATGTTTACATGGGGCTTTTTGCGTTCATATTTAGCTTTGCCCATTTTTTATCTCCCTGGAAAAAATGTTTGGCGCGATGCGCTCTGGTAGCCTGATGCCAGAATGCTGGCCTGTTCGCCTCAATTTCCCTGTTTGCCAGGGATCTTGCATTGGCAGAAAGAGGTGCGGGATTTTGGGGGAGGGAATGGAGCGGGAAACGGGAATCGAACCCGCAACCCTCAGCTTGGAAGGCTGATGCTCTGCCAATTGAGCTATTCCCGCCTTTCAAAGACGCCTTGCTTCCAGTTATGAAAGCCCCGTAGTTCCCCGACAGTCTTTCTGTCTCCTACAGCCAAGGCAAATGGAGGTNTGGCNTNANTTGCCATNNTTTAGTGGTGGAGGGAGGTAGATTTGAACTACCGAAGTCTTACGACGGGAGATTTACAGTCTCCTCCCTTTGGCCNCTAGGGTATCCCTCCAACCTNCCGCNNGCTNCANTNTCTGGAGCTGGCGATGGGACTTGAACCCGCAACCTGCTGATTACAAATCAGCTGCTCTACCGATTGAGCTACGCCAGCGGTAAAAAGGATAATTAAACCTTTCTTTCATAATATGCAAGTTAAATTTTGCGGAAAATAAAAATTTTTTTTCTTCAAACATATTTTCGGATTTTTTATTATTTTTAAATTTTCATAAACTCATTTTTACCCCATAGCGCGTTAAGCGGCGGAACGGGCGCTTTCAAATTTGTAAAATTTGAAAAATCAAAATGTTCCAATGAAAAGGCCAGGACTAATCCTGGCCTGTGTTTGTTTATAATAAATATAAATATGGGAAATTTCCCCTTTTTTCATGGCGGGCGTCAATTTTCCATACGCGCTTTTAATTGACGTCTTGTTTCTTTTTTTGCCGCTTCCTCGCGTTGTTTTTGAAGTTTTTTGGCTTCAATCTGTCTTTTTTTGCGAATGGCCTCAATTCTTGTAGCCTGGGCTTTTTCCCGTTGCTCCCGGGCCTCGTCCAGTAATTTTTCCCTTTTTTTCTCGAAAACCAGGGTTGTTCTGAGTGCGCCGGCTCCAAGGGCGATAATTGTAATTATAATGACAAGTACTTTCTGGATTGACCACTGGTTTTCGCCCAGAATGTATTTCAACCAGCCGAGGCCAATTTTTTCCCCAAAAAAGACAATGGCGGGTACGCCGAGAAAGCATAAAATCAGGCCTGCAATTTCAATCCATATAAAGGTGCGGAACAGGGTCAAGCCAAAAAGGGTGCCGTCGCGCACTGTGCGGAGGAAGCGCAGGCGTTTTTTCAGATTGCTTAAAAGTTTGTCCAGCTGGGGCATGGAAGATTGCGCTTTCTTGAAGGTGTTCGCGTCATTGAAATTGCTGGAAAAAGCCCAGTTTATGATGCCCGCGCTGGCGTTGAAATCCGCGCTGAAGTCGCGCAGGGCGGAAGGGAAGGGGAACCATGAGGCTTCGTCCCGAATTTCTTCAAGTACGTCAAGATAGGCTTTATAGCGGTTTCGCAATTCCTCGACTTCGCGCTGAATGCTGTCATTCAGGTCTTTTTCAAGCTGCGGACGCAGTTTGACCATCTGGAAAAATGCCATGTAATTGTCAACATTGCCCATTGCCGCAAGCTGGTGAATTTTCTGTCCCAGCCTGGCCTGCACAGGGTGATCTTCTGGAAACCATGCCGAGAGGCGCGCGGAAAGCTCCATTACCGCGGTCTTTTCATTTTCTGCGTTTTTTCGCGCTTCGTCCCACAAATCATAAAGGGCGGATAAAATCAGCAGCCGTCCCCGCTCCAGAGCCGGGTCTACAAGAAAATGATTAAAAAATTCCGGTTCCTGTCTAATTAGCGCAATGATCTGGTCAGTGACCTGTTCGGCGAAACCCATTTTAACGCGGCAGACAATGCCGCGATAAACAACTTCCCTCCATTGCGGCATTACCCTTTTTATCTGATTGTAAATGGCGGACGCGCGCGTGAAATCGCCCTGTGACTCCAGGAGGCGCCCCTGAAGGTATTCCGTCCATGTTTGTAGGGCGGGCGAGGGGGTAATTGCCGCAGCCTCTTTTAATAAGGCCATTGCCTGGTTGAAGTCGCCTTTTTCAATTTGCGCGAATGCGCGCAGCATTCGCAAACGCGCGTCCCTGGGATGGCGGATTATGGTTTCGCCAATTTCCTTGTCCAGAGCTGACAGGTCGGACACTGAGCATTTGGCTAGTCTGTCCAGCAGGTCCCAGGCCGGGCTATCGTCCTTTACAGGAGCGTCTTCGTCCGGGTCAGGGTCGCGTAATTTATAAAGCCAGTTGCGCGCCACATTCCGCAGCTGCGAATTGGAAGTGATTTCAAAAATCGCCTGCATAAGCGATGACATATTGCCCGGATTTTCCAGAATCGCATTAAAACCTTTTACGCCCTTTTTACTGAGGGTTAATTCAATTTTTTTGAAAGCGTCATTAATGGCTTCCAGGTCCATGGAATTAATCGCTTGCCAATTATCGGGCCGGGAAGGAAAATAATTGCGCGTGGGGCATTCCGCTGCGGTGTGATTGGGCAAGCCGCAATAAAAACATTCCGGCTTGTCCGTGGCGGACGCCAGGTTGCCGGAAACAATGAGGGGGATGGATTTTGCGCTGATGGTGTTCTCGTCCTGCAGCACGTTGCACCAGCTATCCATGCTTGTCTGGCCGCTGAAATGCAAATCGCGCACCACAAAACCTTCGCCAAGCAAATAGGCGTTGCGATAACTGGTGAGTGGAAAGTCCGGCATCAGGCTATCCCACTTCAAGCCTATTTTTTTGGGCAAATCACTGTTGAAATTCAGGTTTTTACGGTCTGCCACAACGCTTACGCAAGGCCAGTACGCGC
>JAAVIG010000017.1 GCA_014796735.1 Oscillospiraceae bacterium | reverse complement strand
GTGGTTTACGTCTCTCAATTCATCAAAATCCGTCGTGTACGGTGTAACGGTTTCAATCAGATGAATGTCTCCGCCCACTGTTTCCTGAATCATTCGGGCAAGGTATTCCGTGGTTCCGAATCGACCGTTATCAATAACTATGCTTGCGGATGTGGACGCGTCCACATCATCGGGGTAATCGGTGTTGCCCCAGCGTGAAAAATAGACAATCAGAATATTGTTTTCATCATTAGAAGGCGTTTCGGAAGAAACTATCGTATTCTCTGAGTATAATAAAACTTTTTCGGTTTTCTGTATATTGTCCGTTGTATCAACGGATTCGCTATTTTCAATGTCGGCTTCCGATGTTGAGGTGACAGATAAATCTGTATTCAGTACTTTGCTCTCAATAGAATTGTTTCCGCAGGCTGTAAAGAACAGCATAAATAATGCAGCAAAAAACGACGATAGCTTTTTCATAATAATGACCTCCCCTTATCTTTTTGGTTTCCTGAATCATATAATCAAGTTCGTCCTAACTTAAAAAATAAGTGCAACCGAAAAATCATGACTTCTTTCGATTACACTTAAATTATATCCAAAATATTGTGTTATGTCAAATGCTTTGTTTTTATGCCTAATCCATACCCAAAAGGCATTTAATGTGTTTAATGAATTTTGTAGTCGCAAGGCTGAACGGCTGACCTCGTTTCCAAGCCAACACGCTGGTAGCGGTCAAAGACGGATAAAGCGGACGATACGTTATTTTTGACTGATCCCAGAACGGCATCATACCCTCTATAACGATAGAATATCCCAATCCGCGGCTCACCATAACGGCGGCATTTGTGTTTAAATTGCTTGTAAACAGCACATTCAGACTGCCATAGTAATCACCGAACCAGCTTGCAAGCTCGCTTTGAACCTTAAGACGGCGCGGCATGATAAGCGGTAACTCTGACAAATCCTTTGCTGTGACATATTCTTTTTGGGCAAGAGGACAGTCGGGGCGCATTACAACAATCCAGCGTTCTTTAATATCAAGACGGATAAAATCGTATTTTTCAATGTCAATAGGCTCCAGCAGCAAGCCTATATCCACCAGACCTCTGTCCATCTGTTCTTTGACATAATCTGCGGTGGCAGAGTAAATATCGAAGGTAACAAGCGGATATTTCTCATGGAAACTCTTAAAAAAATCAGGCAGCAGTTGAACCGAGCCGAGCTCGCCGCAGCCGAAAGTGATCTTACCCTCAATCTGTTCGTCCTGCTCGATAAGTTCTTTTTCTGTTTTATCCACAAGCTGCAATATCTCCTCCGCACGTCGGCGAAGCAATAAACCTTCGTTAGTCAAAGTGATCTTACGGCTTCCGCGCTCAAATAATCTGACACCGATCTCTTCTTCCATTTGAGCGAGCTGGCGGCTGAGCGTCGGCTGTGTGATATGAAGGACCTCCGCCGCTTTTGTAATGCTTTGCTCCCGTACTACGGTCAAAAAATATCTTAAAACCCTAATCTCCATACAGCGTTCCTTCCTGCATATATATGCTTGATATGATGTATTATAGCATATTTATGCTTAAAAAGCAACGTGCTTGTGTCCTGTTTCAAATTACCATCAGTTATCAATTTTAATACTCCGTATCTTTTCACGAAGCGGCAGCACTCTGTTAGGTGATACCGACAACTCATCAATTCCCATTCGCAGAAATGCTTCGGTAAGCTCAAGATCGGCGCCAAGCTCACCGCAGATACCGATCCACGCACCATGACGGTGAGCGTTTTCCGCACTCATCTCAATGAGCTTCAGTACAGCCTCATGATGAGTGTCAACAAATTGCTCAATATTGGGATTTTGCCTGTCACAAGCGAGAGTGTACTGCGTAAGGTCGTTTGTTCCTACGCTGAAAAAATCGACCATTTGCGCCAGCCTACCGCTTATAAGAGCTGCCGCGGGAGTTTCGATCATAATTCCAATCTCTGTTTTTTCGGAATATTCCGGCCCCTGCGANNTAAGCTCCGCTTTTACTTCCTCACATATAGNAAGAATTTTTTNAAGTTCGGAAACACTTGTTATCATCGGNAACATTATTCCTAAATTTCCGAATACGGAGGCTCTGTATAACGNNCTCAGCTGTGTTTTGAAGATCTCCGGACGGGTNAGGCAAATTCGTATGGCACGATATCCGAGAGCGGGATTTTCNTCTGGTTTGAGATCAAAATAGTCAACCTTTTTNTCGGCNCCAATGTCGAGTGTTCTGATAATGACCTTCCTGCCCGCCATGCTTTCGAGAACTTTTTTATATGCCGNGAACTGCTGNTCCTCGGTAGGATAGTCATCGTTTTCAAGATACAGAAATNCGCTGCGGAAAAGNCCTATACCTCCCGCATCGTTGGCGAGAACCTTCCCNATATCCGTTACGGAGCCGATATTTGCATAAACGTTGATTTTGCGCCCGTCAAGAGTAACATTTTCCTTACCTTTAAGCTCCTGNANAAGCGCTTTCTTGTGTTCGTCGGNTCTTTGCTTTTCAAGAAGNTTTGCCCGTGTTTCATCATCCGGNTCAACAAANATCTCTCCNGTATATCCGTCTACGATCGCCTCAATNCCGTCCCTCACCTCGGCGAGAAAAGCATCTCCCACGCCGATAACCGCGGGGATATTCATATTCCGCGCAAGTATNGCGGTATGGGAATTAGACGAGCCGTGCGCCGTTACGAANGCGAGCACNTTATCTTTGTCGAGAGATACGGTTTCGCTGGGAGCAAGGTCGGCTGCACATATTATTACCTTATCCGCTGATGTGCTGCCGCCTGAGAGCGTTCCCGTCAGATTTCCGATAATGCGGTTGGATATATCGCGAACNTCGGCCGCACGCGCTTTCATGTACGAGTCGTCCATATTGGAAAACATTTCGGCNAAATTATCCGCNGTGACNGCCACGGCNTACTNCGCGTTCACGGACTGGGTTTCGATAATGTTGTTGATCGAATCGTTATAGTCNTCATCNTCCAACATCATCATNTGTATATCNAATATCTGCGCGTTCGCCTCNCCGACTTCTTTTAAAGCCTTGTCATAAATCGCCTGAAGCTGCTCCAANGAAGCCGATTTTGCACTTTCAAAGCNCTGTTTTTCACTCTCAGCATCATTGATATGAACGCGCTTTACTTCCGTGTCCTGTTTTTTGAATACAGAGATTTTTCCGATNGCNACCGCACTGCAAACGCTTTTTCCGTTATATTTTTTCATATAGTCACCTCCGATCTGATCGGATAAAAATATTACAAGTTTGATTCAAAGAANGATTTCAGCGCCTCGCAGGCCGCGTCTTCATCTGTTCCCTCGACCGTTATGGTTACNGTATTTCCGCACTTTACGCCAAGTCCCATGATNGCCATCAGCTTTGTACCGTCTGCGGTTTTGCCGTCTTTATCGACAGTTACCTTGCTGCCNAATTTCTTTACCTCTTTTACAAGCAGACCTGCGGGTCTTGCGTGAATTCCTANCTCGTCCTTGATCGTATAGTTAAACTGTTTCATAAGAAAACCTCCTGTTATAATATTTCACCATTNGATTCAATAACTTTTTTGTACCACCAGAACGATTTTTTCTTTTTTCGTTCAAGGGTGCCGCTGCCGTCATTGTGTTTGTCGACGTAAATAAATCCGTACCTTTTTTTCATTTCACCTGTCGTGAATGATACGCANTCAATGCAGCCCCACGGCGTATATCCTATAAGATCGACTCCATCGTCAATGACCGCTTTTTTCATTTGCTGAATGTGCTCTTTAAGNTACTCTATACGGTAGTCGTCAATTATTTCGCCCTTTTCGTTCACTTCGTCCACCGCGCCGAAACCGTTTTCNACGATAAACAGCGGCTTCTGATAACGTTCATACAAAAGATTCAGCGNGTATCTAAGTCCTATGGGGTCAATTTGCCAGCCCCATTCGCTTTTATCAACATATGGGTTGGCAACGCTCCCCGGAAAACCGTCTACNCCGTTTCCGCCCGAAACGATATTTGCCTTTACCGCATTGGTCATATAATAACTGAANCCGATATAATCCACCCTGCCGTCTTTAAGTATTGCCCTGTCCTCGTCCGTAACGCCTATATCGTATCCCTTGCGCTCCCACTCNCGCAAAACGTAGCTCGGATATTCACCGCGGACNTGTACGTCTCCGAACAAAAAACGGTCATGCATTGCCTCCACAGTATACATCATNTCTTCGGGATCGCAGGAGAACGGGTAGAGCGGAACGCAGGCTATCATACAGCCGATTTTAAAATCGGGATTTATCTCATGTCCATTTATAACGGCAAGAGCGGACGCCACAAGCTCGTGATGAACGGTTCGATACATACATTCCTCGGGATTTTTTTCATTGNTGAATATCACTCCCGANCAGGTATACCCGAACAGCGGATAACCGTAATTTTTCTGATTATTGATCTCATTGAATGTAAGCCAATACTTGACCTTGTTTTTGTAACGCTCCATTACNGTAACGGCGTATTTNACAAAAAAGTCTATCAGCTTCCNGTTTTTCCAGCCGCCGTATTCCTTGTACAGATGATANGGCATTTCAAAGTGCGAAAGCGTTACCACAGGCTCAATGCCGTATTTCAGCNGCTCGTCAAACAGATCGTCATAGAAGCGCAGACCCTCCTCATTGGGCTGCTCGTCATCACCGTTGGGAAAAATTCTCGTCCATGCGATAGAGGTGCGGAAGCATTTAAANCCCATTTCCGCAAAGAGCTTTATATCNTCCTTGTATCGGTGATAGAAATCCACCGCCTCATGATTGGGATAGNAAAACCCGTCCGTTATTCCGTCAGTGATCTTTCGGTCAACACCGTGCGCACCGGCGGTGAGAACGTCGATAATGCTCATACCCTTACCNCCGACGTTCCATGCGCCCTCTACCTGATGCGCCGCAACTGCGCCGCCCCAAAGGAAGTCCTTTGGCAATCCGNTCATTTACTTCACCTCCCTAACAGTCATCACGTCCTCAAGCNCCTTAACNTCACCTGNCACTACCTCGACCTCCGCGTCGTCCTCAAGCTCNGACGCAATAAACATNACTGTCGGANCATAGCCTGCCTTAATGATATCCTCCACCGAGAATTCAAGCAGCAGATCGCCCTTNTTGAAATGAGCNCCGTCTGTGACCGCAGGTGAAAAGCCTTTTCCCTCAAGCTTTACCGTATCTATCCCTACGTGGATAAGAACCGCCGTGTCATCATCGGAGCGCAGTCCTATAGCGTGATTTGTGTCNGCGNGCATTTCCACCGTACCGTCAAANGGCGCAAGTATTCTGCCGTTGGCGGGATATATCCCCACGCCCTTTCCAAGCGTTTCCGACGAGAAAACGTCATCGTGAACCTCGGTTATCGGAACNCTCTTTCNGTCTGCGGGAGCGGCGATCTTGCAAGTCNNTGCCGTCTTNGNTTNGGTATTTTTTATCTCAACGTTCTTTTCTTCGTTAGTATCGTCGGGGTTTGGGTCNTCTTTAAATCCNACGATATAAGTTAACACCGCGCCCAATACAAACGATACCGCAATAGATATCAGGAAGCCGATAAACTGTGTTGCGTGACCCGACTTGAAATAAGCGGGAATCGTCGCTACGCCCGGCATATTGTAGCCCCANGANACCGCGTTGAANGCACCCGCGATAGCACCGCCGACCGCACCNGCGATACAGCCGCAGATCATAGGACGCTTTAAGCGGAGGTTAACGCCATAGATAGCCGGCTCGGTTATTCCGAAAAGTCCCGTTACCGCCGCNGANCCCGANACCTTTTTCATTTCCTTGTTCTTGGTNTTCAAAAATACTNCTAAGGCAGCACCCGCCTGCGAAAATACNGCGGAAGCCTGCATACCNNTGAAGGTGTCATAACCGAGAGAGCTGTAATTTCCTACCGTTACGGGAGTAATGCCCCAGTGAACTCCGAATATTACAAGNACCTCCCAAAGACCGCCTACTATAATTCCCGCTACTATCGGACTCAAACCGTACAGCCAGTTGTATGCGTCACCGATCGCTCCGCCTATCGTGTTGCCCACGGGACCGAATACCAGNAGCGTCAGCGGAACCATTACGGCGATAGTAAGCATTGCCGAGAANAAACTCCTTATAACAAGCGGGAGTATTTTATTGAAGANCTTCTCAACATAAGAAGCTGCCCAAATAGCTAAAATAATCGGAATTACCNAGGACGTNTAGCTTAACAGCATTACAGGTATTCCTGCAAATGTAATGCTCTCCCCCGCCGAGACCATTGCGATATAATCGGGACAGACCAGCGCACACGCTATTACGACCGCGACATATGTATTCATTCCGAATTTCTTTGATGCNGTGATAGAGATAAGTACGGGCAGAAACGTAAACGCCGTCCAAGAAACAAAATTCAGTATTCTGTAAGTGCCGTTTGACGTATCCGCTCCGCATGCTGCGAATATTCCCAAAATGCCNTGAAGNATACCGCACGCCGCCAGTGTGTAAAGGAAAGGTGCAAAAATNCTTGAAATAACGTCGACCAGCCGGTTGAACAAATTCGGTTTCTTTCCGCCGGTCACAGNCGCATTCTCATCTATGGNGACAAGCTCCATAACGTATTGGTAAGCGTCCTTGACGNGATTCCCGATAACGACCTGAAATTGTCCTCCGGCCTGTACCGTTGTGATAACACCCGGTATCTTTGCCGCTTTTTCCTTGTCNACTATGGATTCGTCCTTGAGNACAAAGCGCAGTCTGGTTGCACAGTGCGCGGCGTTGATTATNTTGTCGTTTCCGCCAAGTTCATCTACAAGCATTTGTGCAGTTTTGCGATAATCAATTGCCATAATGATAACCTCCTTCGCCATACCNGCNGATTGCTCCGCAAAGTAATGTAGTTATGTTTAGGTTAACCTTGTGATTGTATTATACACAAAACAAAGAGAAAAATCAACGTTTTTTTGTGCAACANANACAAATACCGCAGCTTGAAAAATGTTTCACGGAGGAAACACCATGTTTTTTACGAAAACATCTTCCCAAGCGTTTCAATAAGGTACACAACAGGAATTTGGGTGGTGATGTTATATTCNTTATTCACCATATTTTCGGTTACATAATAAGAAATGTTATAATCGGACATTTTAGCGAGGGTGCAGGCACTTTTGTTGGTAATGCTGATTATTTTGCAGTTATGTATTTTAAAGCGTTCGGCGAGCTTGATGACCTCCGGTGTTTCACCCCTTACCGACAACGCTACAGCTACCGTACCGTCTATATCGGATTCTATCGGGTAATACGGGTCTTCAATGTACTGACTGAACTTNCCGAGATTTGAAAAATACCTCGCACCGTATTTCCCAAGGTGCCCCGAAGTTCCTATACCTATAAAAATGACCTGTTTTGCGTTCTTCAGAACGGTGGATATTACGGACAGGTTGTTCTCAAAGGAAGGTGTGGAAACAGTCTGAAAAAAGTGTGTTATTTCGTCGATCGCGTTCTGTGGCTGCTTTTTCTTTTCCTCAGACAGAAACAGCTTGAATTTCATTCTGAACTCGGAATAGCCGTCGCAGCCGTTTTTCCTGCAAAAGCGCATAACGGTAGAGGTGGAAACATGAACTGCGTCCGCAAGCTCCCTTACGGTCATATATTTGATCTCCTGCTTATGAGCTGTTATATAGTTATATACAAGCATTTCAAGCTCGTTAAGCGATTGTATTACTTCATAATCGAACATAACAATACCTCACTCATCATTTTCNGNNTTCCTTGCCGCNGCCTTATACCGCTCTTCCATATCATCGGTAAGNCTNCGTATACGTTCCTTGATCTTCCTGATACCCTGCGGCATTTTTTCAGGCGGCATATTGTCATGAACGGCGGTAGTTCCCGCTTCCAAAGCGACCTCGTAAAGCCATGTTTTGTATTTCAGTACATCAAGGGCGTCCTGCAATTTAGTTATCTCCTCTTCCACCTTTTCCCGCTGATCGGTAATGATTTTCAGCCGTTCCCCGATGGTTGGATCNCCTTTATCGCACAAAAGTGTAAACTCCCGTATTTGTTTTATCGACATTCCCGACCGTTTTAATGAAGCAATGATAAAAAGCCGTTCAAAGTCGGATTCCTTAAAAATTCGGTTTCCGTTCTGATCACGCTCNACAAAATCAAGCAGTCCCTCCTTGCTGTAAAACCGTATTGTATGGGGCGAAAGCTCCAACCTTTTTGCGACCTCACTGACTGTATAATACATACGATNNCTCCTTTCAAACGCNAAATGTCAGCCCGCNGATTTGCTTTAAGTATACTCTAANAGCTTAGATATTGTCAAGCNGCNGNGATATNACTCGAAAAAAATTTCACTTATTTTTCACATAGCTCCNATTGACTTAGACTATNCTCTAAGGTTTATGATATTATCAAAGGAGGCGTTATGTTATGAAAAAGAAATTTGCACAGCTTTTTATTCCNAAGAAAGGAAAAAAGATGAAAAAAATAACAANCGTTTTTGCACTGNTNGCGGTATTACTATTTTCGGGCTGCACACAGNAGGAANAAATAACTACCGCCATGAATGCAATTCAGATANCCTCATAACAGGTGAACTTAGGATACGAAACAGGAAAGGAAATATTAAAATGTGCTGTATGTAACAAGGATTTTGTTAAAACATCATGTAATCAAAAGACTTGCGGTGACAAGTGCAAGGATATACTACACCTCTACAACCAAGCAAAAAACAATGACGCTAAACGTAAAAAATGCGCAGTATGAATTTAGGATTTTTTACACGTATCAAAAAAGCCTTTAAATAAAGGGTTTAAAGCGTTTTTACTTGTCTTTACAAAATTGTAAATGGGGAAAAGACGGAGACATTTTTGAAAAACAATATCACAAAAGAAAGGGGGTTATATTTAATACAATGAANTTGCAAGATAAAACAAAGAANTATCTTGAAGAAAACNGAATCAAAAGAAAGCATTTGTCTTCACTTTTGGGTNTCTATCCNGTNCAGCTTTACAAGTGGTTTTTAGGAGAATANCAACTGAATGATACNCAGATTAAAAAGGTCAAATGCTTTATAAANGATTCTACATAANTTGCTTGCTACCGATTGTTTTGAANATCGTACTATATAAATGCGGTAAGAAATTACCGCATGCTATGCCATAAACAATTGTCACTGTAGTGGAGAAGCAGTGGTAATGTTTATTTCATATAAAAAGCCAATCAATCAATAAACAGACATATGTCCACAGTATGTTAAGCAGACATAGGAACTATGTTCCACAAATAGTTAATCTTATGTCTGCTGCGTTTATTGATAGATTTATAGCATTTTTATATTATATTTACGAAACACAATTTAACGTACTAAAAGGAAAGTGAAGGCAATTACGAAAGGAACAACACTCAACACAGTACCAATATGGGAAAAATTGAATCTTACTATCAATGAAGCAGCCGAGTACAGCAACATAGAGATCAACCGCTTAACAGAACTGGTAAGTAACCCCATGTGTCCATTTGTGCTTCATGTAGGTAATAAAAGGTTGATAAAGCGAAAGGAATTTGAGAAATATATTGAGAAAATTTGGGAGGTTTGATTGACAACAATTAGCAAAAATGATATACTTATTATATGTGTCAAGCTCTTTTATTCATTAAAGGAGTTGATTTAATGGGAAAGGATCTAAAAGGCAAAAATTTAGGCGAAGGGATTTCACAAAGAAAGGACGGTAAGTATACTGCGAGATTTACCGGTCGAAGCGGCAAAAGATTTGAAAAACATTTTGCAAAGGTTACTGACGCGAAAAAATGGCTTGCTGAATCAAAATACGAAGATGAACACGGCAACATTGGCAATGCTTCACAAATGACAGTTGATACATGGTATGAATATTGGATAAGCGAGATCAAGGAAAAAACCACACGCTTTAATACTGTAAGAAACTACAGAGATAGGTATATCCACAATATTAAAGACGTTATCGGCAATATGATAATATCCGATGTTAAACCGATGCACTGTCAGGCAGTTCTTAATATTATGGCTGATAAAGGCTATAAAAGTTCTTCTATTGACCAATGCCGTATAGCAATGTCAAATATGTTTTTCTACACCGTCGAAAACGATATAATTCCCTTTTCTCCTGTTAAAAGATCTGTAAAATGTCTCAAGAAAGACGAAACAAAAGTCAGATTTCTTACACTCGATGAACAAAACAAGTTCTTGGAGGCTTCCAAAAATACAAGCAACTATTATCAGTTTGCTTTTGTATTACAAACCGGTCTGAGAACCGGAGAGCTTGTAGGCTTGAAGTGGGAGGATATTGACTTTAAAAAGCGCACAATCACCATAAAACGCACAATGGAATTCAGATATGGCGATAAGAATTTCAGGATTGGTGAACCTAAAAGTAAATCAAGTTATAGGGTTATACCCATGACACAAGCTGCCTATAACATTCTGATGATTAAAAAACACGAAGCCGATAACAGAAAAATATGCAGTCTTTTATATAATGACTTTGTTTTTCTGAATCCAAAGGGTACACCAACAAAAAATTCCACCTATGACACCGCAATTTACAAAATCACTCAAAGAATAGGTATGAAGCCATTTTCTATGCACACTCTGCGCCATACATTTGCTACCAGAGCTATTGAAGCGGGAATAAAACCTAAAACTCTGCAAGAAATTCTCGGACATTCCAATATTGGTATTACAATGAATCTATACGTCCATGTTACCGATGAGGAAAAGGAGAAAGAAATAAGGAAATTTGAGCTGGCATTTCAGGCAGTGTAATACAATTGGTGAGGGATCGGTGCGGACAACCTAAAACAAATCCATCAAATACCGATAAATAAAGGAGATATGAAAAATTATGAAATTAGGAATGGTAGGTCTTCCCAATGTGGGAAAAAGCACGTTGTTCAACGCTTTGACCAACGCGGGCGCGGAATCGGCTAATTACCCCTTCTGCACCATTGAGCCGAACGTAGGTATTGTAAGCGTACCCGACAAGCGTCTGGACAAGTTAGCGGAAATGTACAGCCCCGAAAAATTCACTCCCGCTACTCTTGAATTTGTGGATATAGCGGGACTTGTAAAGGGCGCGTCAAAGGGCGAGGGCCTCGGCAACAAGTTTCTGGCGGATATAAGAGAGGTGGACGCTATCGTACATGTGGTGCGCTGCTTCGAGGACGACAATATCATACATGTGGACGGCTCCATAGGAGCGGGACGCGATATTGAAACAATAAATTTAGAGCTTATTTTCAGCGATCTGGAAATTTTGCAGCGACGCATCGACAAGGACAAAAAGCTGCTGAAGGGCGACAAGAGCATGCAGAAGGAAATAGACTTTCTGGAAAAGCTGACCGCTCATATGGAGGAGGGGAACAGCGCCCGTTCTTTTGATTTTTCCGAGGAGGAAAAGGAGCTTATCAAAACCACTCCGCTGCTGTCAAACAAGCCCGTTATTTATGCGGCGAATATGAGCGAAAAGGATTTTACCGGAGATATTAACAACAACGAGCAGTATATGACGGTTCTTAAGATCGCCGAACAGGAAAACAGCACGGTTTTGCCTATTTGCGCGCAAATTGAAGCGGAGATCGCGGGAATGGAAAAAGAGGACAGAGATATGTTCCTTGCCGATTTGGGCTTGGAGGAAAGCGGACTTAACCGAATCATAAGCAAGGGCTATTCACTTTTGGGCTTGATCTCATACCTCACCGCGGGTCCTCAGGAGGTAAGAGCGTGGACGATCACCAAAGGCACAAAAGCTCCTCAGGCGGCGGGAAAGATCCATACCGACTTT
>JAAVIG010000016.1 GCA_014796735.1 Oscillospiraceae bacterium | reverse complement strand
TAATACTAATATCCATTTAAACACAATATAAAATCAAAGTTTAAATGGATATTACACCCAAAGCACTATTATCCAATTAAAACCATTTTTTCAAGTTTTTAATTGGATAATAGTATAATAACAGATTTGACAAAGCACTGGGCGTTTGATATAATATTGATTATTCAGCAACCCGAAAACCGGAAAGTGAGGACAAATGAAAACCCTGTACATATCAGACTTAGACGGCACTTTGTTCACCAATAAAGCGGGATTAAAGGACAGAGCGGCGGAAATGCTCAAAAGATTTTCAGACAACGGCGTTTTGTTCACCTATGCCACCGCACGGCGCTTCAGCTCGGCGAATTTTCAAATGTGCAAGGCGGAAATAAAGCTGCCCGTTATTCTGATGAACGGCGTTATTATTGCCGACGGACAAAGCGGGAAGCCTATAAAGCTCAATAATTTCGACGGAATGGATCTGACGGAGATAAAAAGTACCATAATGCGGTACAATGAGACCCCGCTGGTGTACTCGTTCATTGACGGAGAGCAGAGGGTAAGTTATCTTGAAAATGACACCCGCCGCATAAAAAACTATCTTAAGGACAGAAAGGGAGATAAGACCCTGCGCCCCTGCAAAAGCTATGAGGAGCTGTTTGAGGGTGATATTCACTACTTTACCTTTATCAACTCCGCTTTGCCGAAGGAGGTCATAAGCGAGGTTTTCAGCGAGGAGAAAGGCTTTGCTTCAATAGGATATTTCGATCAATATTACAAGGACGATTTTTTGCTCGAGGTGTTTTCTTTAAAAGCATCCAAAGCAAACGCGGTTTTGCAGGTTAAGGAAATGCTGGGAGCCGACGAAGTGGTATGCTTTGGCGACAATCTTAACGATATATCCATGTTTAATGTCTCCGACAGAGCCTATGCGGTGTCAAATGCTGCGGAGGAGCTTAAGGAAATTGCTGCGGGGATTCTGGGAAGCAATGAAAATATCAGCGTGCCGAGGTTTATCGAAAAGGAGCAGGCAGAGATTTTTGATTATACCCCTCATGAAAATATTATAAATCAACCCGACGCCAAGCGTTTTGAAACGTCGGTGGAAAAGGCAAAGGCAAGAGAAGCCGTAAATATAGGGACATTAAACGAAAAGTGTATTCATTCGGCCTTGAAAAATTACTTTTCTGAGGACTACGATCAGGAAGCGAAGATAGGGAGCTTTTACGCCGATATAGTTACCGAAAACGGTATTTTTGAGATACAGACCGCCAATTTTTCAAAGCTGAACAAAAAGCTTGAGGTCATGCTGTCGGTTTGTCACGTGACGGTGGTCTACCCCTTTGAAAAGCGCACAAGAGTTATCACCGCAAGCGATACAAGCGGAGAAGTTATAAGAGAGAGCGGTTTCAGGTACAACAACAGTTTAAGCGATTTCTTTCTGGAGCTTTACCGCATAAAAAGCTTTCTGACCGATCCCAATTTAACGATCTGTATTGCGGAGCTTGATGTGGAGCGGGTAAATTTCGTTTCGGAAAAAACGGGCAGACGAAGAAAAAGAGGGGCTTATACAAAAACGCCTTTAGCTTTAAGACGTGAAATTTGCCTTGAAAAGCCCTCCGACTACAGGGTGCTGCTTCCCGACTGCGAGGAGCTGCCCGAGGAATTTACCGTAAAGGAATTTCAGAAGTGCGCCAAAAGCACCGACGCAAAGCTAATGCTTGAAATACTTCTGTATCTGGGCGTAGTTGATAAGATAGGGAAAAAGGGGAACGCGGAGGTATATAGGATCGTAGATTAAAATCAATATAAAATCTTTTACGCATATATTATTTTATACAAAAATAATATATGCGTTTATGTTTAAAAAGGATAAATTGTGTATGATTTGCGTGTAATTGTCTATTATTTGCGGAAATTTGTCAAAAAATGTTGAACGGTAAGAAAAATTATGATATAATAATAAATAAAATTATATAACTTTAATTTATTTTATTTGAAAGGAAGATAAAAACATGGCAAAATATCAAATTACGGCAAGCGCATCGGAATCCACAAAGATACAGGCAAACAAAAATGCGAACATAAATGCGGGCGCAGCTATATCGGTTTTCGGTATTCACCTTATGGCAGCGGTTGAAAAACAAGCAGATGCAACCCGTTTTCTTGTTTGCCCGTCAACAGAAAATCCAAAGCAGTCCGTAAGCCTTGCGTCTATTCTCAAGGACGCGGAAATAGAGGATAAAAAAGATTCAATAGACGGCGTTATAAAATTCCTCGGTTTTCCCGGCGGTGTTGACAAAACCTTTGTAGATGTATATCAGGCATTTTTCTATTACAGCAGCAGTGAAAACGATAAATCGGGAGCTAATAAGGATATTGATAAGGAATATGCCTTTTCTTTGGGAATTACAAATGAATTTAAACCCGAGCCGACAGAACCGCTGCCTTTCAGCATCGAATCCATTTCCTTTTCCTTGTGGAACAGCACCCGTGAAAAGGTTGTCAACTCTCTCGGTACATACAGCATAGAAGATATGCTTGAAAAATTCAATTGATGGACAGCGGCAATGAATACCGTAGGCTCCGCGCCTCCGAGGATGCAAAGTTTGCGCTTAAATTAGGCGTAAATTTATTCGGCTTTAAATTTACGGGTGCGGCGGAAAAGGACGGAGATGACATAAATTTATCCGCTTACTCCGACTCCGCGCTTAATATAATGAAGCTTGTATCCGCAGCGGCGGAAAATTTCGGGCTTGAGCCTTATATTCCCAAAGCCTTTGATTTTGAAATAGAACGTCTGAGAGTTGATTATATCAAAAAGATTCTGTCCTTTGAGTGTGAGCTTGACAGCTTTTTGCAAAAGATAAGATTTAGCCGTGAAGGTCAGAGCAACGATTACCTTTTGGGGTTTACGGTAAAAAACCTCAGCTTGACAGACATACCTTTTATATCCGAATTTGCGGAAAAAGAGACCCTCGGACTTAATGACCTGTCTGTTGTTTTCGGAACAAAAGACGAAAACTACTGCGCCAAAAGCGGCAGCAAAGACGGAAGCTTTGACGTTAAACCGGGTCTTAGTCTTTGCGGCAATATATGCGGCTTTAAGTTTGCACAGCTGATAAAGCCGTACGAAAAAAAGGTCAAAACGGATAAGGACAGCAGCGCTTTATCGGCGGAAAACACAGGCGGCTCAAAAACCTTCTGGCTGGATATAAATAAAAAAGTATCGATAATTACGCTGCACAGAGCGGGCTTTTCCTACGAAGACGGAAAATTCGGAGCAATGCTGGACGCGACTGCGTCAATAAATCCTTTTATCCTTTCGCTGCTTGGCGCGGGGCTTCAAGTCGATATGGATACAATGGACATTAAATTCCTTTTATCGGGTCTTGGATTGGAATTTGACAATGGCTTCCTGACAATAGGGGGTTCCTTTAAAAAAACAGGGAATAAATACGCGGGCGCGCTGACAATAGGTATCAAGGCGTTCAAACTGACCCTTGCGGGAACATACGAAAGGGGCAAATTTCTTGCTTACGCTTTAGTCAACGCCAATATAGGCGGGCCTCCCGCTTTTTTTGTAACAGGCATTGCCGCCGCCTTCGGGTACAATAAGCGTATTGTTTTGCCCGACATTCGGGACGTATCGGATTTTCCGCTGGTTGCGGCGGCGGTGGGAAAAAAGCCTATGCCGCTTGCGGTAATGATTGGCAAGCTTGAAAACGAAAATTATATTGCCGATTCCGCGGGCGATAAATTCATTTCCGCGGGAATAAAGTTCACCACTTTTAACATGATGGAAAGCTTTGTGCTTTTAAACGTGGGCTTTGGCACAAGATTAAGCATAAGCTTACTCGGCACCTCCGAAATTTCGATCCCTCCCATGACGGACAAAAACCCTATCGCATATGCACAGCTTGCTTTAAAATCGAATCTGGATCCGACGGAGGGTGTTTTTTCTATGCAGGCACAGCTAACCTCCGAATCCTATATATTAAGCAAGGCTTGCAAGCTTACGGGGGGCTTCGCATTTTTTCTCTGGTTCGGCGAGAACAGTCATAAGGGCGATTTTGTGCTTTCTCTCGGCGGGTATCACCCCGATTATAAAAAGCCGTCACATTATCCGAGCGTACCCCGCTTAGGCGTTAACTGGAAGATATCAAGCAAGCTTTCGGTGTCGGGAGAAGCGTATTTTGCCCTTACGCCCTCCTGCATAATGGCGGGAGTAAGAATGAACGCCCTTTATAAGGACGGAAATTTAAAGGCTTGGTTTATCGCTCAGGTCGATTTTATGATAAAGTGGAAGCCCTTTGAATATTCGGCGCATTTATGCGTTTCTCTGGGCGCGTCATATACCCTTAAATGGTTTGGAATACATCATACCTTTACAATCGAGCTGGGAGTGGATATTGATTTTCACGGCCCCGAATTTTCGGGAAAAGCGCGTATAAGCTGGTTTATTATCTCTTTTACGATAAAATTCGGGAAACAGGATCAAAGCCCGCCTCCTCCGCTGAGCTATGATGAATTTTCAAAAAGCTTTCTGCCGTTGACAAATAAAGCTTCAAATAAGCTTACGGATTCCGGCTCCGAAAAGCCCGAGCCGCTTACGGTTACTGTTAACGGAAAAGTACACGGTGAAAAAGACGGCGTTAAATACGTAAGCGCGGACGGACTTTCTTTCACCGTGGTTTCGGCTGTTCCTATTTCCGACAATGATGTGGTTATACGTCCAATGGGGGATATAAGCTTCAGATCGGAGATAAGCTTTAACGCGGAGGGCGTAGAAAAATACGAAACAACAGATTATTTCCAAAACGTTCCGACAGCAATGTGGGGCGGAAGCGGAGAGATCAGGCGGGTGAAAAGCGGGTATATTGTAACCGTTGCAGAGCCGACTGTCGAAACGTTTCCGAAAACGCGGTTCATATCTCTTGAAGAACTGCGCCGCAAAAACACCCGTATTTATGAGTGCTATAAATTCGGACAGCCCGTTAAAATACAGTGCGAAAGCCATGATACCGTAAAAACCTTCTCCGAAACGGTGAGCACGGTAAACGAAAAACGAAAGGCTTTCCTTGAAAAAATGGGGATAAAGCCCGAAAAGGATATTTCACTTGCCTTATACGCGCAAAACGCGGAAATGCTGTTTGACGAAAATATTTTGATCAAGGAATAGAACCGTAATGGAAGAAAAGGACTTCAAGCTGATAGACAGAATATTGCCCACCGTGCAAAACGGCAGACAAAGCTTTACGGCCTCTCAGCGTGTGACACAGGGCGCCGAGGTGGGCAATTATTCCGCAAAGCAGGATTACATAATTGCCCGCCGCCTGTTTACTCTCGGAGCGGAGGAGGTTTTCGGCGTATATCCCGCAAACGGAGAAGCGGGGGACTTTGCCAATACCCTTCCTTACATAACCTTAAGCGACAGAACCTTTCCATGGAGCTTTGGCGAAAAGCCCTTTGCGGCGCTTCTGGTGCTTAAAGATAATGAAATAATCGGAGAGGGCGAGATCACCGTAAAAGAGCTTTTTACCTCTGCTTCCGACACATATTTTCCCCAAAAAACGGATCTTCCGAGCGTTTATTTTGAGGAGGAAACCGAGTATTGCCGCTTTATCGATATTTCAAAGCGGGTATACGAGGATATTTTTCCCTCGGATTCGGATATTTCCCTTTTGGCTCATGCCAAGCTTTTGGATCTGAGCAGAGCGCCCGACGATATATGCGTAAAGGACGGATATTTTTCCTCGATTCTGGCAAACCGCTTTGTTCCCACGGACACAAACGGGGAAACCTCCTGCGTGTGTCATTTGGTGACGGCTCTCGGCTACGGAGAAAAAATTCCCGAAAGCTTCGATAAAGTAAGGTTGGTATCCTTGTACAGCTGGAATATCCGTTCTCACAGCGAAAAGGGAAGACCCTTTGCGAAGCTTGCCGAAGGAATGTCAAAAAACTGCGGCGCGATAGGCTGCGGAAGTCTTAACGGAGAAACGGCGGTAATGCCCCATTATACCCGTACGGGTGAAATGACCTATTCTCTTTACCGCTCTCCTCTGGCATCGGAGGAACGGGATATTATACCGGAGCTTTCACAGGCTAATACCGCCGACGGAAGACTGATTTACGACAAAGAGAACGGCGTTTTTGACGTAAGCTATGCGGCGGCGTTTCAGCTGGGAAGACTTATCACCCTCAGCCGACCCGAAACAGCGGAAAAGCTGCTTGAATGGAGAAACCGAATCAAAGATGAATTTCACAGTGACGCGTTGAACATGTTAGCGCAGGATATGACGGAAAATTTCGATTTTGATGTTCTGAGCGGATTATTGGCGGAATACGCGGAAAGGTAGATTATAAATGAAAAGGCATTTTCCGAAAAGCATTGACAGCATGCGAAGCATCACTGCATCGGGCGCTTTGGGTGAAACGGAATTCAATAATCAGCCGGATATTCCCAAGGATATTCAAAGGTATGTTGAAGAGCTAAGGCTGTTGTATTACGTTCCCCTTTCCTATATTATCGCCGATGAAGAACTGCTGCCCAACGAGAGCCTGCGTTTCTTTTACATTGACGAAAACTGGACAAACGCTCTTGTGGACGGAGCATTGAGCATAGGCAGAGTTACCGAGGGTGACGCAGAGTATGACAATCTGCTGCTTGAACAGGCTATGGAAGGATCAAACTGCCGTCTTCATTTCCCGCGCATTGAAAAAATGCACCCGCAGCATTTGGATTCCGCTTTAAACGTATTTAAAGCAAAAGGCAGGCTGAGCCGGGATTTTTTGCAAAGCGCGAACGACGGCGGAAAGCTTATGTTAAGCGACACGGAGACTTCCGGCTTTGTTACGGGTTTTATTATGCGTTCGGAGCTTACGGGAAGGGTACGGGACTTGAATGTTACCGCCTATGAAAATGATGAGCCGATCTCGGAGCTTCGCCTGACCAAGCTTTCCGATGATATTATTATAGGGCTGTATGACGGAAAAATAACATCTCTTAAAATATCGGAGCCGCAAACAGGGCTTACCTTCGGACTGAACGAAAAAGAAACACGGCTTATTCCCAAGGACGTTAACGAAAGCAATTTCGGCGCGCCGCTAGATAATAAAAGCATAGAGATAAAGGATTATACAAACAGCGCGGGCAGGATCGATGTTACCAAGCTGGCTTCAAAATTGGGTGAAAGCCTTAATACCGACGTTAAGTCGGCTAAGCTTGCGTTTGAACTGATAACAGCGGCGGCAAGCGCTGTTTTTAAAGAAAAAGGTCAATAATATGCTTGCATAGACAGCGGCACGTAACTTTACGTTATGCCGTTTTTATGAGCTTGTGTTCATAGGATTTGTGCGTGGATTTTCGTGCATATTTTTTTCGAGAGCAAGGAAAAAATCCGCAGGCTCAGAGTCTGTTTAGTGTCGCCGCATCCTTGCGGCGACTTTGAACAGCCTCCTGCCTCCTCATTGAGACGGGCTGTCGCCCGTCAAGGAGTTTTGACGCGGCTATCGGAAAAATTTGCCGAAAAGACACGTGCAATATCCTATGAATACATGCTCAATGTATGCAGATTATGTGACGGAACGGAAAAAATATGTCAACAAACCGAATTATCATACCGTTTACGGTAAAAGCACATCTTGTATGCAATACTTACGCGGATACATACAGACCGCCCCGCTGGTATCCCGATTATACAAAGGTGTACAATTCCGTCCTCGGCTCAAAGGTCACCCCTGCGCCGTTCACGGAATACGGCAGCTGTCTTAAAGCGGGCGCGCATCTGCATTTTATACTCCCAAGCGCTTTCAGGCACGGAGCGGCGGAAAAAAATCAATATACCTTTCCGACAGTGCCAAACAGATATGTCGTAACGAGAATGTATGAAAAGGATAAAAAAATACAGGTAAAAAGCTTTGTTGTGGAAAGTGATTTTATTAAAGCAAAGCTTGATGAAGGCGAAGACAAAGAGGATTATTCGGTAATACCGTACCTTGACGACTCCGCGCACCCTTACCGTTTTATTGGGCGGCGGTATGAAGCGGGAAACGCTCCCAAAGGCGGAGAATATTTATCCGAAAGTCTTACCGCGGTAGCGGGCGGCGATCCTATGTTTGCGGCTTATTACCCTACCTGCAGAAGCGTTTTCGGGTTGTATGACCCCCTTAAGGACGTTCCCGCGGATTGTATGCTTACCTATTTTGTTTTGGGATATTTCGGCAGGGAAACCGATGATCCCTTTTCCAAGGTCGAAAACGCCGAGGATTTTAAAAAGGTTTTAACCGAATATAATTTTGACGTTGACGGCGAATACATCTGCGATTCCTGCGTTTTGTTCGGTGAGGCGCTTAATATTGAGTGGAAAGGGGCGGATCATCACTATCCCGATATGGATCCCCCCGACGGCGATATAGACGTGTCCTTCGGCGCCGCTTCCGCGGAGGCTATATCGGCGGTGCTGGCGCAAAAAATCGATAATGGGAATAATGACGCGCGGACAGAAACAATTTGGGAGTATAATATCACCAAGCTGCAATACGATCTGATAAAGCAGCAGAATCTGGAAGACGGGAGCTTTAAAACCGATGATGAAATGTATAAGCGCACCTTCCGAGAAACCGATCCGCTGGAGAAATACGACGAGCTTATCCTAAAAGAAAAATGCTCCGACGGCGTTCTGCCCGACCTTGAAGAATATTGGGAGCTGCGGCGATTGCAGCGGGAAGCGGGGCGGATCGAACGGAAACTCAGCTTTACAAGAAAAAAGCTTTATTACGCATGGGAAACTTATATAAGCCGCAGAGAAGCGCATCAGGCAAATCTTTCCGAAGCGCAGCGGGAATTGGAAGGTCTGTTGGAGCATCTTTCCGATAACGGCAGTCTTGTTTCGGAAAAAAACAGGCTCAAAAATGAAATAGCTCTTAAGCGCAGGGAGGTCAAAAAAAAGCTTCCCACGCAATACAGCCTGAAAACCGAAAACGCCGCCCCTTTTGCCGTTCGGAAGGATCCGGTGGTGATGGTAAGCGGAAAAGGAATAAACAACGTATTTTTGTTTGACGATAAAACCGTCGGCGGCAAATTGCCCTGTTATGTTTCGCCAAAGACTTTGAAGGATCTGAGCATTGAGTCGGTTTTGGAAAAATGCTCCGGACTGCCGCCCGAGTTTTTGCCCTTTGATTATAACTCTCTGTTGTATCAGGCGGTTATCAACAGCCCTTCGCTGCTGAAAATATTCGGCAGCTTCGACACTGAGGAAAAGCCTCTGTACGGTGCGGTCAACGAAAAGCCCCTTGAACTGTCGCAGCTTTTTATGGACTGGCAGACAGACTGTGACTGCACAGAGGATAAAGCGGAATTGGAAAACTGGAGCTTTGATTTTGGAAATACCAATTATACCTATCATGGCGGCAAGGCGGAAAAATATGTGTCTGTAAGCGGGCGTATTCCTTTAACTCCTCACGCTCACAAGGTGCTTACCGACCGATTGAACGCATATCAAACCCTTTTTCCCGATTTAAAGGAAAAGGCGCATGATTTGCCGTTTATTTCACAGGAGCTAAGCGGATTTACAAACGAGCTTACGGGATTAAGACAGGTATTTCAGCTCCCCGTGGATTACGACACTCACGAAATATCACAAAAGGTCAGCAAGCTTGTTGAAAAGAACAGGCTTTCCGTCGGAGGCACGGAGCTTTTCCCCATGCGCGGAGGCTACATATCCTTATCCAAGCTGAACATAATAGGCACCTTCGGACAAAAGCAGTCCGTTGTGCAAAAGGACGCGCATAGTATACCGAAGGCGTTTTTCCCCTACTATATGCAAGTTTCGGAAAACGGCACAAGAGGGCTTTTCCCCATTTCCTTTACCTCGGAATCCAGACTCACCGCCGAATTTATTCCGCCCGATTTTGCCGACCTCAAAAACGGCGGCTCTCCAATCTGCGCTTTTATACTTCCCGAGCTGTTAAACAGGCGGCTTATTCTTTATAACGAAAAAGGCGAATACGCGGGAATGTTAAAAACCGTTTACAGAAACGGAAAGAGCGAAAACAGATATGTGCCGCCCGCCTCTCCCGTGAACCTTAACCCTGTTTTAAAGGGTTTTACGGAGGGCATCACAGGCAGCGCCGCCGCACTTCCCTCTTTGCTATGTCTTATTGAAAGCAAGTTAAACAATACCCTGCGAACCTGCCGGCGGGATTTTATATGGGGTGTGCCGTTGACGCTGGCGCAGCTCAGGGTGTGCTTTGAATTTTTCGGCGGAGCGGAGTATTCAAAAACAGACGGCGATTTCGGCAAATACGACGACAAGGGTGCGGAGAAACTTAAAATACCGCTGAAATTCGGCAATATCGAGCGCGTTACCGACGGCGCGGCAGGCGTTTACGAAAGCGGCGATTATTCGGGAATTTATCCCATGTGGAACGATGACGGAAAGCTTTGCGGAGAGTATATAAAGGAAAACAGCCCCTGCATATCCGCCGCGGAGGGCGACAGGTTTTTTACCGTCCTGTCTGTTCCCGACAGCGATCTGCATATAGAAACGGGACTTCTTCCTGTGGTCAAGACTCGCATAAATTCAATGTACACGTCCTTTTTGCAAAATATAATCCCAACCGCCGAAATAAACCCGATCATTGCCAATTTCGACAGAATAAGGCTCCCTCTCTATGACGGATTGGAGTGGCGGTATAAGCAGTCTCCCGAAAAAGAAGATACGGTATATAAGATATTTCCAACCGAGGACATTATGGCGAAGAGCTTTATCTCGGACGGATTTGTTTCTAAAACAACCGGAAAGGACAACAATGAAAGCTAAAATCAAAACGGAAATAAATTGGGGCGAAACTCCCGTTTGGCTGTCTCCCACTGTGAACGGAGAAAGACTTAAAATGCTCCAGAATTTCTTTCTGACCTTGGAAGTGATTCCCGATCATGACGAAACGAGCTGCGGCTTTAATACATCACTCATGGGGCCCGGAGAGATTCCCTGCGTTATTTTGCGCGGATTTTCAAAAATCGTGTCCAAGGGTGAATTTGAAACTGCCGAATTTTCATATTCGGACGATAACGATTGGGAGTGCAAATGGGCGAACGACAGCGATCTGGAATTTTCATATTCGGGCGAAGCTCCTTTTGAAAACATTGATGATAAATGCACCTTTGCATGGAGAAATTTTTACACTCTCGCAGAGCCCGAAAATAAAAAAGTCACGCTGTCGGTTGAAGCCTACTATATTTCGGGCTGCACGGACGGAGTACAGGGCAGTATGTCGGCAAGCTTTGCTTATCCTGCTTATATAATTTCATTTCAGCCCGACGAGGCGCTGTCCGAGGGTATAGTTTACAATGATTCGGAAAACAGGCGCTGCGTCGTCAGCAAGGGAGGAACGGCGGTGCTGCGCTGGAACGGAGCTGCCGACCGTACTTACCAAGCGGTGATGAAAAAAAACGGCGTTGAGGTCACGGGATCATTTTTGATAAACGGCTCATACAGCGTAAAAAATATAACCGAAAACTCCGATTATGAGCTAACGGTGATCAACGACTACCGCTTCCCACACAGCCTGACTTACAGAATAGACATGACCGACTGGCAAAAAAAGAACGAGGAAAAGGGCCTTTTCCAAGGAGATATATACGGCAGCATCGACTGCAATTCTCAGATTTTTGTTTGCGGCAGCACATGGTATGCGTACTGCCACCCGAACCTATATAAAAAAGATGAGAACGGAGAATGGAAAAGCGTTTCGGAAAACACGCTGTACAAAGACTGCGATTATTCCCACTACGCTTCATATTTATACGGCACAACACTGTACTGCGCAGGCAGCGTAAAGGATTCGTCCCTTTTTTGCTTCTGCCGTTACGATATAACGTCGGGCAAATGGAATAAGGACAATGGATATGTGGCTTTGCCCCACAAGGAAGATGACGTTCCAATGTGCTGCGGCTTTGCCGTTTCGTCCTGCCATGAATATTTTTATTTTGCCGAAAAGGGAGTAGTTTCGGTATGGTCTTACAGCAGCTATGCCTTGGGTTGGGCAAGCGGCAGCTTTTATATAAACGCACCGAATGACACAAAGCTTATCGGCTGCGCTATGCTTTTTCGCATCGACCGCTTTTATATGGCAATGCTGTGTAAGGAAAACGGCGAAAGCGGGAACAAAAACGTTTATTTGTTTGACTGTCTGGAGGGGACCGAGGAGTGCCTGAGGAAGTACAGCGTATCAAAGGACACGGCGCGGATCACCATGCTTAAAACCGCCAACAGCTTATGGATCGCCACTGACAGGGAAATTATAAACTGCGAAAAGACCGCCTGCGACGATTTGTTTTATCCGTCCGCTTCCGAAAGCGGGAAAGCGTGGTTCGGGGCGGATGAAAACAATATTTTCGGGATATTTCCCGATAAACATTTATGGGTATATGATTATACCAATATCTTTTTAAACTGACATAATACCCACAGTTTAAAAAGGAATTAGTGTTAAACATTTATAGGAGGAAAAAAATATGCAGCTTCAAGCTTTAAAAAGTCTCGGCGAAATCCCGCAAATCAACAATACGGTGGAGATCTCGGCACCTACGCGCTGTGATCCCGATTACTGCTCTCAATTGGGAACATTGATCTTCACAGACAACGGGGCGCTGGTTTTCTCGGGAAATTGCAGTCTTACCGTTAATAACATTTACAATTATAAAAACAAAACTTCCTTGTGCGATTATGAATTTATTGTCGCGGGAAAAAACGGAGAGGACGCACAGGATGGGGACGAATCGGGCGAAGACGCGAAAGACGCGGGCAATTTGACCCTTAAAGCAGGATGGATAAGCGGCAATATACGTATAAAAGCAGCGGCAGGCAGCGGCGGCAGCGGTTTTGACGGAGTTGACGGAATTAACGGCGGTAACGGCGGTGACGGATATTGCGGCGGAAACGGCGGCGATGGAGGAAACGCACAGGCGGGAACCGACGGGGGAAACGGCGGAAATGCGCCCAATGTCGATATAAAATATTCAAATATTGAAAAAAGATCGTATATATGCATAAACGATGAAAAGGTTAAAGGTCCCTGCGAGATAACCCTCAAAGGAGGAATCGGAGGAAAGGGAGGCCGTCCCGCCAAGGGAGGAAAAGGCGGAGAAGGCGGAAAAGGTATTGACCCGCAGCATAACGGAAACCGCGGCAGAGACGGGCATGACGCCGACGGAGGAAAATGCGGCAAAAACGGAGCGGACGGTATAGTTAAAATCAGCAGAAACCCCCTTGAAGAAAGGCTGAAGGATATTCGGGAGCTTTATGTTTTCGATCTTTCGGACGATGAAGAACGGGAATACTGTATAAAAAATTTAGGCGGATTTGACGCGGTTTCAAAAAAAGAAGGGGTTATGGGCGCCATTAAAAAAGGTCAATTAAAAAGCAGCGGCGAAAAAAAACAGCCTCTCAGCATAACCTTTAACGAGCTTACTAAAGTAGACTGCGTTAAAAACAAAAATTCCGCGGACGGCGAAGAGGAAACGGAAGAAGATTTTTGCAAATTAAAGCTGTCGTTCTGCGTTGATCTGTACGATGTCAAAACAGCGATAGCCGATAAAACCGCCGCGTCAAAATGGCAGTTCGCCAATGTTGAGATAAATTTTACAAACACATCCTACTCGACCGGTTTGCCTGTGATCAGCCAAAGCTATGAAATAAACGACGGCTTCGGCGGCGCTCAGGTAGTATACTCAGAGCCGTTTCCATCGGGATATTTGGACGGAGAATACCGCGGCGAGATCAACATCAGAGGTATAAACGCCGACGGTGAATTTGTATCGGCAAAACAGCCGATAAAGTCCCAAAAAGTTGGCAAAAAAATAAGTTATACCGTAAAAAACATAGAAGTATACGACCCTCATTGGAATAAACAATATGAGGACGGTATAATCATGCTGTACGGGCGTACCGATGAACAGGAAATATACAAAAAAGCCGATTACAAGAACGGCGATTATCTGAATAATACCATAAAGCCCCATAATAAAATAGCAACTCTTATGCCCTTTTCGGGAGCAGTCACCTTCAGCGACGATTATGACATGATCGGACTTATGCCTACGAACCAATCGATTCCATTTACTCGTCCCACTCTCGACTATGATAATAAAGCTGCCGGCGACTTTGATCCCAATGTTGTGTATCAGAACGATTTGCAGAATAACGAGCTGTATGATCTGATGAAGAACTGCTTTACGGAGCACAGCAAATATACAAACCAATATGTTGACTTTGATTTTTCAATGGACAGAGGAGATAAAACAAGCAAGCTTGACTGGCACGATGACGTTTCCGGCGAAGGAGACAATCATAAAAGAACGGTCAAGTTAAGGGGTAATTTTATTTACAGACTTCACAGGAAGGAGTTTCCCGAAGACGAATACACAGATGTTCAGATAAGCGTAATGAGCGTTACAAAGAAAGAACTTGAGGAAATAAGCAGTAAAGGGGAGAAGCGTGAATATTACACATTCTTAAACGGAAGCCATGTAATATACATTCCTCCGATATATATTTACTGGGGCTGCTTTGGCGAGGACGTTATGCTTAAAACCGCCGACGGAAGTGTAAAAGCCGCAAAATCGGTTAAAATCGGAGATAGACTGTTGACACGGGGCGGAGAAATCGTTACGACAGAGAATATATTTAAGGGCAATGACAAAACAATTTACCGTTTAAAATGCACCGGCGGCTATGAAACCCTTTTGTCGGGCGCTCACCCCGTGCTTTGCGAAAACGGAAAGGGCGTTCCCGTAAGAAATCTTAAGAAGGGCGACAGAGTTCTGACTGAAAACGGAAGCGCAGAGGTCGTATCCGTTATAGAAGAGCCTTACAGCGGCACTGTTTATAACTTTACCTTTAAGGACAAGTCCGAAAGCGTTTATATCATTGCGGACGGAATATACGCGGGTGACTTTAACGCACAGAACGAAGCCCCTGAAGAACGTCATGAAACAGAGGAGGAAAGAGAAAAAAGGCTGAGACTTGTTGAAGAGATGCGCAGCCTTTGCGGGCAGTCAGACTTATAAAGGCGGTAAAAAGAAAACAATATAAATACCTGTTTATACCGATTTACTTTTCTCTTTAAACATGATATAATTAAACAAATTACGTAAAGCAATTTTATCCATATAGCAGCAGAATTATTTTGAACGAGATGAATGAAACGCTTTAACCGAAAGGAGATCACAAATGTGGTATTATCATTTTCCCGTCATAGGCGCAGAATGCGATCTGCCCATATGTGTGATGAGTATAGGGCTTAACGATTTTCAATATCATGTCAAAAGAGAAAATCATCTGCCTCACATTATTTACTGCACAGAGGGCGAGGGAACGCTGATAGTCGAGGGGAATAAATATACAATACGTCCATATCAAGGTTTTTTCATCCCCGCCGATACTCCGCACGAATATTATACAGTGGGGGATTTATGGGATACTCACTGGCTCACTTTAGGGGGAAAGGGAGTAAATGAGATCCTTAGCCTTTTCGGATTCACAAAAGCGCAGGTATACACTCTTTCGGATGTAACAAGGCTGAATCATCTCTTCAAAAAAATATACTCTGTGATGAAGTCGGACAAATTGTACGGAAATTACTACGCGGGCGGCTTTGCGTATGATTTTCTGGTAGAATTTTACCGTCTGGCAAACAATAAAGCTTCCGAGGAGCAAAGCGGTGCAAACCCCACCATATTATCCGCCGTGAATTATATTACATCTCATTACACGGAAGAAATAACCCTTGAACAGTTAAGTCTGACAGCGGGAGTTACCAAGCAGCATCTTTGCAAATTATTCAAAAAGAACTTCGGTATGCGACCCGTTGAGTATATTACAAAATTCCGTATACAACAGGCAAAGCGGCTGCTTTGCAGCACGGACGATACAATAAAGGAAATAAGCTTTGCCAGCGGATTTAAGGACTGCGGCTATTTTTGCCGTGTTTTCAAGCGGTATGAGCTAATGTCACCTATGGATTACAGGAGATCCGACAAGAGTGACGTATAATATGGTTCCGTAACAGCTTTATATAAAATATTTGATCCTCCCGCAGACTATTGACGAGAGGATCAAATATTTTATATAAGTATATGATTAATATTATCCAATTGATTTTGTTAATTGCGACAAAATTATAATTTGAATTTTGTTTACCTTTTTTTCATGTAAATATTCATATTATCCTATATTGTTAATATAGACTATTGACCGACAGCCGCAATAATGGTAAAATACAGGCGTAATGTTCATTGTATGGTTATTCTGAGCGATAACCGATATTCAAATTTACAAATACAGGAGGACAAATAATGAAAAAATTTAAAGCTATTGCAGCAATATCCGCAGTTGCCGCCGCGTCGGTTCTCGCGGCATCGGTAAGCGCAGATTTTCTTATTCCCACAGGTGCAACCACTACTACCGCGCTTGCGGACATTTATGAAGAAGACAACGGAGCCGCATGGATAAAGGTATTCAACCAGTGGAACGAAACTTCTATGTATACCATTATGGACATTGACGATGATACAAAGGATATTATCATCAAATTTGAGGTCGAGAACTGCGACGGTTCATATCAGGCATTTGCGGGCTTCGGAATCAACGGATGGACTCCGTCTGTATGGAATGAAGAAACCTATCGGGATGCTATCGGCGGAATTCCCAATTTTACGATTGACCATGACGGCGAATATGAGCTGATCGTACCTTTCGGTCTGTTCATGGCTGCCACCCCCTTTGCGGACGAAGAAACAGGCGGTGAAACCTACAAGGAATACCTTGAATCCATTGACGGACTTGAACTTGTTATAAGCGGTATCAGCGAAAACACTACAACAGTTGTCACTGTTAAAGATGTAATCCAGTCTCCGGTTGCTCACTCTTTCGCCGAATGTGAGCTTACGGGCACGGCGGCACCGTCAGGCAGCGAGGACAACGGCGCGGCTGCAAGCAGCGATGCCCCCGCGGACAACACGGGCAATACAAATACATCGGCGGGAGCGGACAAGAGCAATGCCGATACCGGTGTTGAAGGCGCAGCGGGACTGATCGGAGTAAGCATGATCGCGGCAGTTGTACTGTGTGTTGCGGGAAAGAAAAGAAAATAATAATTAAAATTTGAAGAAATGCCTGTGGCTGCCTTAAAGGGATGACTATACCGATCCTTTTTAAAACTGTTGGTATTACGGCAGTTTAAAATGGGATAGGTATAAACACGCTCTCGGCAAATTAAAGGAATCCAATAAGGAGGAAGAAATGAATAAGTTTAAAAAAACAGTGTCCATGTTACTGGCATTGGCTCTTGCCGCAAGTATTACGGCGTGCTCACAAACAGACGGCGGTAATAACGGAGTCGTAAATAATACCGCTTCGGATCAGAGCTCCACCACTCCCGAACAAAGCTTTGCGGAAGCCGAGACGCGTCCCGTTGACGAGGACGCACCGACAGGCACGATCACATGGCTGATGTATGAAGACCTGCTGTCCAGTAAATCCGATTTGGTAGCATTGTTTGAAAGCAGATACGGCGGAAGCATTGAACAGATCGTTACGGGCAGCGGAAACCAGTATTTCGAGACCTTAGGTACATATATCGCCACAGGCGATTCGCCCGACATAGTCCGCTATGAATGGAGAAGCTTCCCTCACGCAATGAGCTATAATATGTACACCCCTCTCGACTCCTATATCGATCTTGATTCCGATCTTTGGAAGGGCGTTAAGGATATTGCGGAGCAGTTCGTGTATAACGGAAAGCACTACTACGTTCCTTATCAGCTGACAACTAACTATGCTCTTAACTACAATAACCGAGTGCTTGAAGAAAACGGCATCGACGACCCCATGAAAATGGTTCAGGCGGGCACATGGGACTGGAACGCCTTTGAAGAAATCTGCAAGCAGTGGAAGAATATCGACCCCGTGAACCATATCAGCTACAACGGCGTGGGCGGAATGATCATGGTCCTTACCACCGGCGTAAAGGTCATAGACATTAAGGACAATCAGATCATCAACAATCTTAAAAACGAAAATATTTCCCGCTGCATGCAGTGGATCGAAAACATGAGAAAGAACGGACTTCTGGGCGCTACTGACGACCAGATGCAGGCGGGCGCCTCCAACGGCTACGTTGATCCGGGCTCGGCGTTCATTGACGGCAATCTCCTGTTCCTCGGAATGAATCCCTCGTGGGCATACGGCGCCGCCAAGGAAGCTCTTGACAAGGCGGGTCTTGAAAACGAAATGAAATTTGTACCCTACCCCAAGGATCCCCTTTCCGACAAGTATTATCACGGCATAAACACATTCGGTTACCTTATTCCCTCGGGAGCGCCCAATGTTAAAGGCGCGCTTGACTGGATCGAGCTGAACCGTGTTGAGGAAACCGATGAAACAAATGTGGCAAACGCCAAGACGGAAGCCATTGACGACAGCGTTGTGTATTATCCCATATGCGCAAACTCGGGCTGCGGTGATACCTCCGAAAACGCAGACAGCAAGGGACGTCACATTTTTACCGATGAAGAAGACAAGTCGGGTATGTCCACCTGTCCCGTTTGCGGTGAGGCAAGAAGAGAAAAGTACAAGGTAGTATGGTCGGAAGAGCAGTACGACCTTTGGATGGAGCTTAAAAGCATGGACGGAAGATTTGAAATGCTGTTCGACAACTGCTACGGCTTCAGCGACGATGTAAGCAATTTGTTCTACGGCGGAGACGAGCCTATCCTTGACGGTCCCGTTTTCCATGATATGAGCTACACAAGTCTGGTCGAATCAAAATACGACGTGGTTGAAGGCTATCTGAACCAGTACCGTGATATTCTTGCCAAGAATGCCGCGGGAGAAGTAGTGACTTCGGCCGCCGAATAAAAACAAAGCTATGGAGACTTTACTATGAACGGAAGATTTACGGAAAATTTCAACAGCGGCTGGAAATTTCTTAAGCTCACCGAAAAAGACGGTCTATCGAAGCTGCCTGTGGAAGAGCCCGATTTTGACGACAGCGCATGGGAGAGCGTAACGCTTCCCCACACATGGAACGCCAAGGACGGCTGCGGCGGTCAATCGGGAATCACGGAAGGCGGCGAAAGCTATTACAGGGGGTTAAGCGGCTACCGCAAGGTCTGTTATTTTTCAAGGGAACACTGTGAGGGAAAAAGTGTTTTTATTAAATTTGAAGGCGCGAACACCGTCACGGAGCTTTTTGTAAACGGGCGGTATGTCGGTGTTCACAAGGGCGGATATTCGGCGTTCAGATTCAATATTACCGATTTTATCATTCCGGATCGGGAAAATATTATCGCCGTAAAGGTAAATAATGCTCCCACCGACTATATCGCGCCCATAACCGATCAGGGCGATTTTACAAAAATGGGCGGCATTTACCGCGATGCAGCGCTGATCTTCGTTTCCCCCGTTCATATCGATCTGACCGATTACGGCTCCTCGGGAATATATGTCACCCCCAAAAATATAACAGGCGAAAACGCGGATATCGATATTGCCGTTAAGCTTGAAAATGAGCTCGACCGTCCCCAGAGCGTGACGATAAGGGCGGCTGTCCGTGACGAAGAGGGCAAGGTGCTGACCGAAACCGAAATCATCAAGGAGCTTTCGGCGGCGTCAAAGGACAGCGCGGTATTCTCAATGCGGCTGTCGGAGCCCATTGTATGGAACGGCGTTGAAAATCCCTATCTTTATACCGCCGAGATCTCACTCTCTCGGGAAGGTGAAGTCTTGGACAGCTATACGCAAAGCTTCGGCGTAAGAGAATACAGTATTGACGCCGAAAAAGGCTTTTTCCTGAACGGAAAATATCTTGATCTGCGCGGAGTGTGCTATCATCAGGACAGCTTTGAAAACGGCTGGGCAATGACAAACGAACAGCGTGAACGAGATTACTCCTTAATGCTTGACATGGGCTGCAACACGGTCAGAATGGCGCATTATCAGCATGACGGCTATGAATATGAGCTGTGCGACAGGCTCGGCATCACCGTATGGACGGAAATCGGTCTGGTAAACAAAATGTCCGCCGATGAAACCGATCTTTACGCAATCGCGGAGGGCTTTGCCGAAAACGCCAAACAGCAGCTTACCGAGCTTATACGTCAGAATTACAATCACCCGTCAATTATAGTGTGGGGTATTTCAAACGAGCTGCATCAAATGAATGACGAGATCTTCGGTATTTATACCGAGCTCAGCGCCCTCGCCGGCGCCGAGGACAAAACCCGCCTTATCACCTTTGCGGACAACCAGTGCTGGGGAAAATTCCTTGAAATGCCCGCGGACGTTGTGGGCTGCAACAGGTATTTCGGCTGGTATAAGGAGGCGGGAGGACCCGAAAAGTTCGGAAAATGGTTCGACGATTACCGCCAAAGCAACAGAAAGCAGCCTGTCTGTGTTTCGGAATACGGCGGAGGCGGGGCAATTTCTCAGCACAAGGACAATATTGCTTGGCCCGATGAAATAGACCCGTGGGGTGAACGCCACTACGAAAATTATCAGTCACAGCTCCATGAACAGATATGGGCGCAGCTTTCCGAAAGAAATTATATCTGGGGAAAATATATCTGGTGTATGTTCGACTTTGCCTCGGCGGGACGCAGAGAGGGCGACACAAGGGGACAGAATGACAAGGGGCTTGTTACCAGAGAGCGCGTGAAAAAGGATTCCTTCTTCTTTTACAGCTCCGTATGGTGTAAAAAGCCTGTGCTCCATATTACAGAAAAGAGATTTACCCGCCGTCCTTTTCGTGTGCCCTTGGTCAAGGTTTATTCAAACGCCGAAAGGATAGAGCTTTTTATTAACGGAAGCTCTTTGGGCACGGTGGAACAGAAAGACCTCAATCCCTTATACTCAACCGTATTCACATGGAAAAATGTTACACTTAAAATCAACGGCGAAAATGAGATAAAAGCCGCCGCATATTTTAATGACGGAAGCACTGCCGAGGATACGGCGGTATGGATAGGAATCACGGAGGACGAAAAAGCGTAAAATTTTATAAGCATTAAAAAAGAAAGTGTGGAAGCATGGGATACGGCCGCTATCGGCGGCCTCCCGTGCTTCTTTTCGCTTTTTTTTTTGCGCTGCGGCACTTGAAATCCGAGTGAATTTGTGTTATACTAAAACCGCCGATAATACTCTTTTCTCGCGTAAAGTTATTAAATACCGTACCGCTTGCGCCGCAAACCGTACGTACGATATACGCGCGTCAAGAGAAAACGGTAATAATTATAAAGGAAAAGTACAATGTGCAAATATAAAAAACCGATTTCGTTAATTTTAACAGCGGCATTATTGGTCTGCGTGACCTCCTGTTCGCAAAGCGGCGAAGGGAATAACGGTGCCGACACCTCCGATACCGTCAGCAGCTCCTCCGCTCCTCAGAGCAGCTTCGCGGAGCCTAATGTTGCCGATATTGACGAAAACGCCGAAACGGGGACCATTACTTGGCTTGTTTATGAAGATCTGCTCAGCTCCATGTCTGGAATGGTTAATTTATTTGAAACAAGATACGGCGGTTCGATCGAGCAGCAGATGACAAGCTCCGGCTCCGCGTATTTTGACAAGCTGGGCTCCCTTATCGCTATCGGAGATTCGCCCGATATAGTGCGCTACGAGTGGAGAGCGTTCCCTCACGGAATGAGCTATAATATGTATACTCCTTTGGACAGCTACATCGATCTTGACTCCGAGCTGTGGAAAGGCGTAAAGCCCGTTGCGGAGCAGTATGTATACAACGGAAAGCATTACTACGTTCCCAATTCCTTAGACACCAACTTTGCCCTTAACTACAACAACAGAGTGCTTGAGGAAAACGGAATGGAAGACCCCATGGAAATGCTGAACAACGGAACATGGACATGGAGCGCCTTTGAAGCGATGCTGAAGCAGTGGGTGGACATGGATTCCGATCATATAGGCTATAACGGCGTAGGCGGTATGATCTTTGTAATGACCACGGGTACAAAAACCATTGATATTACCGACGGAAACATTGTAAACAATCTCAAGAACGAAAATGTGAACCGCTGCATGCTATGGCTGGAAAATATGAGAAAGCAGGGTCTTCTCGGCGCCAGCGCGGAGCAGCAGGCGAGGGGAATGATCAACGGTTATGTCGACCCCGGCGCAGCGTTTGTGGACGGAAATCTGCTGTTTCTCGGAATGAACCCCTCGTGGGCTTACGGTGCCGCAAAGGAATCCTTGGACAAGGCGGGGCTTGAAAACGAAATGAAGTTTGTGCCTTTCCCGAGGGACGAGCTGGCGGACACGTATTATCAAGGCGGCAACACCATAGGATTTATGATCCCCGCGGGTGCTCACAACGTTAAGGGCGCGCTGGACTGGATAACCTTAAACCGCATTGAAGAGACCGACGAGGATAATATTGCGGGCGCAAAAGCTTTGGCGATAAGCGACGCCAAGGGTTATTACCCCAAATGCGCAAACGCCGACTGCAACGACACCTCCGACAGCCGCGACGACAAGAACAGACATATCTTTACCGACGAGGAAAACGCGGAGGGAATGTCAACCTGTCCTTCCTGCGGTGAAGCGAGAAGAGAGAAATACAAGGTGGTATGGAGCGAGGAGCAGTACGATCTTTTTATGGAAATGAAGAGCACCGACGGCAGATTTACTCTTTTGTTCGATAACGTGTACGGCTTTAACGACGACGTTTCAAATTTGCTTATCGGCACAGGCAGCCTCTTGGACGCTCCCGTATTCGAGGACGAAAGCTATACCAATCTGGTTGATACGCTTTACAACAGCGTGGAAAGCTATATCGACTTTTACAGAAATCTTATGAAAAGCGGCGGCGGTGCGGTTACCGCTTTGCCCGACGACAATCCCGCAGGTTGATACTTATACTAATATCCATTTAAACACAATATAAAATCAAAGTTTAAATGGATATTACACCCAAAGCACTATTATCCAATTAAAACCATTTTTTCAAGTTTTTAATTGGATAATAGTATTATTTTTATAAAGTACCGGCGTTTGTTTGGTCGTCTATACGTCAAATAAGTGATTTTTCTGTCAATTAAGTGATTCACCCTTGAAAAAGGCGTATTGTTCTGATAAAATAAAAAAAGCTCTATCGTGCCGAACACTCAAAATGACGATTCGGCTTTTTCAAATAATTTAAGGAATGGAAGATATAATGAAAAAAAGTAAGTCTTTGCAGTGGAAAATTCTTTTTTACACAAGTTCCATGGTCGTGACCATGTTTTTTGTTATGACCGCAATAACCTGTGTGATAGTTGGCAGTGAATATCAGATACAAGCTAAGAACACGGCTTCGGCTACGGTTCAAGGCGGCGTTGCCACTCTCGACGGCTGGCTCGCGAACAAGCAGTCGCTTGTGAAATTTATGGGACGGGACGTGCTTACCGGCGGCTATATGGGAGATCGCGAGGCATGCCGTTCGTTTTTGGCGGACTGCACCACTCGCGACGATGATATTTATGAAACATATATGGGTTTTGCGAATGATAAGACTATAATTTTCGGCAGCGGATATGAGCCGCCCGCCGATTACGACCCTACGTCAAGGAGCTGGTACAAGGCGGCTGTCAATTCCTCCGAGCCGATTATCACCGAGCCGTACACCGACGTTCAGACAAACCGACAGGTAATCACCTGCGCCATACGCGTACAGGAAAACGGCGAAATAATAGGGGTTCTGGGCGCGGATATTTTTATCGACTACCTCGGCGAGGTGGTAAATTCCATAAAAGCAGACCGAAACGGGTACGCGGCGCTTCTTACCGCGGACGGCAAGATCGTATGTCACCGAAACACCGATTTCCTTCCGGTAGTCGATGCAAACGGAAACGATGTAATGATAAGCTTTTCCGATACGTCGCCGAATTTCGTTCAGCCCTCCGAAAACGAGTTCGTCTATTTCATCGATTATGACGGACAAAAGGTGCGCTACTGTGAGCAGACCGTTTCATCGACCGGCTGGAAGCTGGGCTATCTGCTCAACAGCAAGGAGTTTAACGAGCCGACTATCAAGCTGATCGTTACAATGCTTATCATGGCGGCGGTCTTTAACGGGTTTATTTCCGTCTGCATAGCGCTTCTTTTAAAGAAAATGTTTGCGCCAATGAAGGATATTGCCGATAATTCCAGCCGCGTCTCAAACGGTGAGCTGAACGTCAGCTTCGACTATTCATACAAGGACGAGATCGGAAGCGTGTGCCGCGCGATAGAAAACAACAACCGCACCGTAAAAATGTACATAGACGATATAGAGAATCGCCTCGAAGCTATTTCCCGCGGAGATTTTTCCGTGGACTCGGATGTTGATTACATAGGCGATTACGCTTTGATAAAGGTTTCTCTGGATAAAATTTCCGATTCGCTGAATACTGTTTTCCGCGGAATCGAAAGAGCCTCGGGGGCGGTTTTCGGCGGAGCGGAGGGCGTTTCGGCGGAATCGGGTCAGCTCTCGGAATCCGTATCGAGACAAAACGATCTTATTGACGAAATAGCAACGGGAATGAATTTTCTTTCAGACAAGATCGACAACAATGTTTCCCGTACCGACAGCGCGAAAAACACCGCTCATAGGACGGCAAACGCCGTGGAAGACGGCAGCGGAAAAATGAAGCTGCTCCTTGAAGCAATGGAAGAGATCTCGGACGCCTCGGAGAAGATACAGAATATTATAGGAACTATTGAGAATATAGCGTTCCAGACGAATATTCTCGCGCTTAACGCTTCCATTGAAGCGGCAAGAGCGGGGACGGCGGGAAAGGGCTTCGCGGTGGTAGCCGACGAGGTGAGAAACCTTGCGGCAAAAAGTGCGGAAGCCTCCGACGAGACCGCCAAGCTTATCCGGCAGTCGGTGTCGGCTGTAAGACGTGGTATGGGGATCGCCGAGGATACCTCCGCGTCACTTGAGGAGATCGTAGCCTGCACGCGCGAGATCGACAATATCATAGTCGAGATAAACGGAGAGTCTCACGAGCAAAGAGCCTGCGTTGACGGCGTAAACGAAAAGATCGGCAGCGTTTCCGATCTTGTATGCTCCTCCTCCGCGAACGCGGAGGAATGTGCGGCAGCCTCTCGCGAACTGAACGGTCAGGCCTCGGAGCTTAAAAGAATGCTTGATAATTTCAGGGCGTAAGCACGCTTTCGTTTATTTCAATTCGTGTCGGGTTCGATAGCCGTGTACCAAGACATTGGATAGGAAAATCGCGGCTTGTTTTGTTAAAGGAGAACTCAAATGTTGGGTCGGTTGTCGTTTGTTCAGACTGTCGGTGACATGGCGATTATAGAAGCGATCATTTTTGTGTCGTATGTTCTGGTTTGCGCCGCGTTGTTTAAAGGTCGATTTTCACGGCTTGTGACAGTGCTTGCGTTGAGCGCGGCGGGGATAGTTATAGTGGGAGTGAATATCGCGGTCATGCTGATGCTGTCGGGTGCGGAAAACCATGATCTTATGCTTACACTGTTTCCGCTGACGGCATATCTTCCGTTTTCGGTGCTGCTTTACTTTTTATCGGACAGCGGCATATTTGAAACCGCGGCGGTCTGCTCCGTCGGGACTCTTGAAGTGCTGATCCTCAGATCACTGCAAAAGATACTGCCGCAAACTGTTGATTATGAGGCGGGGCCTTCATATATGGACTACATTATGCATGATGTAGTCGTCGCACTTGCAGCGGCGGGACTTGTGTTCATAGTGTTTCGGTTCATCGGCAAGGCGTTCCGTTTCTGTGTTATAGAAAATCAGCAAAACCGCCTGCTGCTGTTCGTACCGGTAATTATGATCTTTCTGATGATGTCCTATCATCTGAACAGTACAACCAATGTGATTACCCTGATTTTTACTATGCTTATCGCGCTTTCGATTTTCTTTGTCATTGCGAGGCTGCTGAACTCGGAGGCGGAGCTTATTCGTGTAAGGAGTTCGGAAAAGGAGCTGTCCGAATATATTGATATTCAGCGGCGCGGCTATGACAGGGTAGTCCAAAAAATGGAATCGACCCGCGAATACCGGCATGATATGCGGCATCATCTCGTGGTTATCGAAGGTCTTATCAAGCAGAGCGATCACGACAAGGCGCTGGAGTACATTTCCAAGCTGAACGGCTCGTTCGGCAAACTTGACGGAATGAACTACTGTAAAAATCCCGAGATCAACGCGATCCTGTCGGAATACATCGGCCGCGCGGAGAGCAAAGGGTGCAGAATAACGCAAAGTCTCACGCTGCCCGAAAAGCTCCCATTTGAAGAAAACGATGTTTGCCTCGTGCTTGCGAACACCATAGACAACGCTATAAACGCCTGCTCCGAGCTTCCCGAGGAAAAGCGGTACATCAATATTTCGGCGGAGTATGCGAACGGTCACAGACTGCTTATTTCGGTAAATAACCCCTGCTCACGCAGCCTTGAGTTTGATGAAAACGGATTGCCCATTACCGGTGAACATTCCCGGGAACATTCAGATGAACACGGCATAGGACTTCGCTCGGTGAAACGCATCGTTGAAAAATATAACGGTTTTATACGCTGTGTACTCGAAAACGGAGAATTTGTGTTCCGGGCGGCGCTGTTCTATGACAACGGCCCTTCAAAACGTAAGGACGGCAGGCTTGGCAGTATACCGAAGCGTGCGGCGTCCTCGCTGTTGGGGCTGGGACTGGGAGTGATCGTCGTGCTGAATTTGCTGCCGTCCGCGGCAGAGGCGGCTTCGGAGGTCCTCTCGGTCAATATCCGCACGATAAGAAGCCTCGTTCTCGGTTGGGGCAGCAGCTCAATATCTATTGACAGCCCCGAATTTGAAGGAAACGACGAGCTTAACAACGCGGTGAAAAACTACACCGATGAGGCAAAGAAAAAGTTTTTGTGGTACTTTAACCGAAGTTACAACGGCTATGTGGCGGAGGATATGAAATACACCGTTGTCCGCGATGATGAGAAATATTTTATCGCTCAGTTCAATGTGACGATAAACGCGGGCGGCTCAATGGATTACAGTCGCTGGATCGTCTATGACAAGAGCGCAGGCAAGGTATTGGAGCTTTCAGATCTGTTCAAAGAGGGCAGCGATTACATCGGAGAAATAAGCGCCGAGATCTTGGAACAGATGAAGTACAAAAATGAGCATGAGGACGGCAGCTTCTTTATTGACGGCGATGATGCATTTACCGGGATCAAAGAGGACGCGAACTTCTATATCGACTCCTTTGACAGGCTCGTTATCGTTTTCGATGAATACGAGGTAGCTCCCGGATTTATGGGCAGCCCCCAATTTTTCATTCCGAACATAGTTATAGAAGATATTGTGAGGTAATTTTGAAAGAACTTGAAAAAATGACTTCTTTCATATCAATCCCTTTTTGAACTGATGCAATCTCACAGTTCTAAAAGGGATTAGTATTAAACCCGTCGGCTGACACCCGATCTGTGTCAGCGCTCCTCAAGAGGAAAGGTGGATTTTGATTGATAGAAATAGCATTATGCGATGATAACGCCGAGGACATTGAAAAGCTCAAATCGTTTGCCGAACGGTTTGCCGCCGAACATTCGGAGTTTCCGATACGTCTGAGCGCGTTTATATCGGCGGCGGAGCTGTTAAAGCATATTGAAGAAAACAGCGGCTTCGATCTGTACATACTCGATGTGCAGATGCCGGAAATTTCGGGGATACAGCTTGCGGAAGCAATACGCAGCCGCGGCGAACATGCGGAGATAGTGTTCCTGACCATCTCGAGCGACTACGCGGTGGACGCTTTTTCGGTGTACGCTTCGGGATACTTGCTCAAACCGCTGTGCAAAGATCGGTTTGACGAAACGGTGCTTCGTGCGGTACAAAAGCTCGCTCGGGAGAAAAACGAGGTGCTTGCGGTAAAAACAAAGAGCGGCTTGCGGAGGATACAGCTCCACAATATCGTGATGATCGAGAGCTTCAACCACACACGCGAGATCACCATGACGGACGGCGGCACATTGGAAACTCCCTCAACGCTGTCTAAGCTGTTTGAGCAGCTTCGGGAACACGGCAGCTTCTTTATTCCCCACCGCGCATATATAGCGAACCTCGACAACTCGGTGGGGATAGTCCGCTACGAACTGCTCATGCTCGGCAACCGCCGTATCCCGATACCTAAAAATCAATTTGCCGCGGTGCAGGAGGTTTTTTCGAATTATTTTTTTAGGTAACCTTAATGTTTGTTATCCCCGAAGCGCTTCGCGATGAAGGGCACACATACTCGATGATCCGCGTTCATAACGGAGAAACGGCGATTTTAGCCGATCCGGACAGCGACATAGATACCGTAACGATCGAAACAGATAAGTTTGGTTATAATTTGAAGTGGTTTAAAGCGTTTATTTATCGGCAAATGTTGTAGCCTGCGGGAAATTACAAAGTGAGCAAATATATTCTTGATTTTTGTGTTACCGGGTGTTATAATACTTATAAAACAATTGCAAAATACCTCTGAAAAAATATTTGCATGAATAATCGGAGATTTTGTCACGGTCTCACACATGAGAAAGAGCGGTCGAAGGAGTAATTTTTTTCGCACCGCAAATCCGTAAGGACTGAAATTTTCATATCAAGCGGTGTTAATGGTTCTGTATCATTCGGTCGAATCGGGTAACAAGCCGCGGAAGATCTCTCCGACACAGGCAAGTTTTCGGGAAGTAAAAACAAATTAACGAAAGGAAGACAGAATAATGAAAAAGAGAAATGAAATTCCTGCCGAGTTGAAATGGGACTTTACCCATATTTTCAAAACTTCGGAGGATTGGGAAAAGGCATATACCGAATGTGAGAGGGCGATCCCGTCTCTTACCGAGATCAAAGGCACTCTTTCAATTTCAGCGGAGTCGCTGTTTAAGGCTTATGAAAAGCTGTATGGATTTTACGAAAAATTTGATCCGGTTGCGGATTACGCTTTTCTCGCCAAGGCTGTTGACGGAGGAGACGCGGCGGCTTTGGCAATGTGCGACAGAATCAATACGCTCTTGGTTAAGGCAGACTCCGCGGCGGCTTTTTTTGAACCCGAGCTTATGGAAATTCCCGCGGAAAAGCTGGCCGAATTTATGAAATACGAGCCGCTGAAGAAATACGCTCATATCATCGAGAACGCCACTCGTTTGAGAGATCACGTTCTTGATGAAAAAAGCGAGGCTCTTGTTGCAAAGATAGGAAAAATTTCCGTAACTCCGTCTGACGCCTACGATATGTTGACCAATGTGGAAATGGCGCTTCCCGAAATTTCCGGCTCGGAGGGCAAAAAGATCGAGCTTACACGAGGAAACTTCGGTGTAATGCGCGAATCGGGCGACAGAGCTCTTCGCGAAGCCGCTTTTGAAGGAATGTTCGGCACCTACGGCAAGTACGTCAACACAATAACCTGTCTGTACAGCGGAAGCGTCAAGCAGGACAATCTTCTTGCCGAAGTCAGAGGATATAAATCCGCACGCGAGGCCTCTCTTTCTTCGTCCAATGTTCCCGAAAAGGTTTACGATGCGCTTATTGAGGCGATTCACGAGTCTATTCCGTCCATGAGCAAGTATCTGAAGCTCAGAAAAAAGGCCCTCGGACTTGAAAAGCTGGACGTGTATGATCTCTATACTCCCATAGTTGACGATATTGAATATCCCATGCCTTATGAAGAGGCGTGCGAGTTGGTTCTGAAAGCCGTTGCGCCCCTCGGCGAGGAATATCAGAATGTGATACGCCGTGCTTACCGTGAAAACTGGATCGACGTTTACGAAACTCCGGGAAAAGAAGCGGGCGCATTCTCAGCGGGAGTTTACGGAATCCACCCCTTTGTTAAGCTTAACTATGCAGACTCCCTTGACGACGCTTTCACCCTTGCCCACGAGCTCGGTCACGCAATGCACTCCTATCTCTCTTCGGAAAAGCAGGATTACGCTAACCACAATTACCGTCTTCTTGTGGCGGAGGTAGCTTCTACCTGCAATGAGGTCCTTCTCACAAAGTACCTTCTCAAAACCGAAACCGATAAAAAACGCCGTGCTTATATACTCAACCATTTTCTTGAGGGCTTCAGGACCACGGTTTTCCGCCAGACGCTTTTTGCGGAATTTGAACACAAGGCCCACGAGCTTGAAGCAAAGGGAACTCCCATAAATGCGGAATGTCTGAATAAGGTCTATGCGGATTTAGTCAAAATGTACTATCCCGAAGCCGAATTCTGTGATACTCTCAAATATGAATGGGCATATATTCCGCATTTCTACCGCGCATATTATGTTTATCAATACGCAACGGGATTTTCTTCGGCAGTTGCGATCGCTTCTCATATTCTTGAAACAGGGGACGCTTCCGACTACCTTAAATTCCTCTCAATGGGCGGCTCCGATTATCCTCTTAATGAGCTGAAAATCGCGGGAATCGATTTATGTTCTCCCGATGTTGTAAATAGCGCAATGAAGGTGTTCGATGAAACAATAGACGAGCTTGGCGCTTTAATTTAACGGGAGAAAACGAACTTAAAATCCTATGATTTATGGCTGCCACTCAGCAGGCAGATAATACGCTCCCACTAAACAGGGAGCGTATTTTTTGCAAATAGAAAGGAGCTCGTCTGTCGCCGAAGTATACGAGAAATTGTATGCTTATACTAATATCCATTTAAACACAATATAAAATCAAAGTTTAAATGGATATTACACCCAAAGCACTATTATCCAATTAAAACCATTTTTTCAAGTTTTTAATTGGATAATAGTATT
>JAAVIG010000015.1 GCA_014796735.1 Oscillospiraceae bacterium | reverse complement strand
AGCCTACGGAGACGGCGAGCTTGCCTGTACCGCGGAGGAGCTGGGCGACATGCTTATAGAAATGCTCCAAAGAGAATTTGATCTGCCGTGTATATTGGAATTCGGCAAAAGGATAAGGATAACAGCCTTTCAGCGGGCGGAATACGGGATCAGATCCGCTTCCTGTCAGTACAGCCGAAGAAAGGAATCGGCAAACGGCGATTTTGTTACCGCCTGCGTAGACGGAAAAGGGAATTATTACAGCATAGTATCGGACGGAATGGGCAGCGGTACAAGAGCCAGAATAGACAGCGCCTTTGCCTGCGGACTGCTCACAAAATTTCTTGAAAGCGGAGTAGGTGTTGAGGCGGCGATAGAAATGTTAAATACCGCTCTTATGGTCAAATCCTCCGATGAAAGCTTTGCCACCCTCGATGTGTGCAAGGTGGATTTGTATACAGGCAAAACCACCCTATATAAAGCGGGAGGAGCAGACACGTTTGTAAGGAGCGGAAAAAAGGTGACGAAAATAAAGGGGAGCGGGCTTCCCGTGGGGGTAAGCGGTACGCTGTCCTTGTCCGCTCAGAGCTTTACCGCGGAGGAGGATGACGTTATCATCATGACTACCGACGGTGCGGACTTGTCCGAGCAGTGGTTAGAGCAGGCTTTTATGAGAGACAGCGGCAAAAATATGGAAGAGCTTGTAAAAACCGTTGCGGGAGCGGCAAGATTTAACTGCGAAAAGGGAAGAGAGGACGATATTTCAATTGTCGCACTGCAATTAAAAAAATAATACCAATCCATTTTTAAACTGACGTAATACCCACAGTTTAAAAATGGATTGCACCCATAACACTAATCCCACAGTTTAAAAAGGGATTAGTTTAAACACATAATCCCACAGTTTTAAATGGGATTAGTATAAAATCGTCAAAAAGTGCTAATTTAAAATCGGTATATTAAAATGTAATATTCAAAAAATATTAAACAACAAGGGGCGGAATTTACGTTCTTCCCCTTTTTTATATGGTTCAAATTTCCATATTGTGAAACTATACAAAAATGAAAGCTCAAAAAAAGCAACTTTAATAAAATTTTAACAAACACTTGAATTTCTTGGAAATGTGTGGTACAATCAACATAAGGTAAAAAATTACCAAAAAGGCGAACCTTGCATTACATATTTTTATTGATTTCTACAAGAGCAGAAAAGAAAGGTTGATTTCCATGGCAATTCAAAACAACAGAGATTATGAAGTGGCTCTGCACTTTTTCCATGAGGGGAGCGCCACCGAGGCTTATGACTTTTTCGGTTCTCACTTTTGTGAGAAGGACGGGCAAAAGGGCGTTATTTTCCGTGTGTGGGCTCCTCATGCCAATTCTGTCAGCGTAGTGGGCGATTTTAACCACTGGGACAGATATCAGAACCGCATGCAGAGAGTAAGCAATGACGGAAGTGTTTGGGAGCTTTTTTTTTTTTTTTTGAAAACCTACGACATTTACAAATACAGCATTGAAAGCTCACAGGGGCAGATCAAGCTGAAAGCCGATCCCTACGGATACCACATGGAAACCCGACCCAATACCGCTACCAAGATATACGATATTGAGGGATTTAAATGGAACGACGAAAAGTGGCTTAAGCGGCGCAAGTCCAAGAATATATACGACTCGGCGATCAACATATACGAGATACATTTGAACTCGTGGATGGAGAAGCATAACGAGGACGAGCTGTTTAACTATATGGAGCTTGCAAAAAAACTTATCCCTTATGTTAAGAAAATGGGCTACACTCACATTGAGATCATGCCTGTTGCGGAGTTTCCGTTTGACGGTTCGTGGGGCTATCAGCAGATAGGATATTACGCTCCCACCTCGCGCTTCGGCACTCCTCACGATTTTATGGAATTTGTGGATTATTGCCACCAAAACGGAATCGGTCTTATTCTTGACTGGGTTCCCGCTCACTTCCCCAAGGACGCCGCGGGACTTTACGAATTTGACGGCGGTTACTGTTACGAATACGCAGAGCCTCTTAAAAGAGAGCATCTGAATTGGGGCACAAGAGTTTTCGACTGGGGCAAGCCCGAGGTTCAGAGCTTCCTTATTTCCAACGCCAATTACTGGTTCGACAAATACCACGTAGACGGTCTTCGCGTTGACGCAGTCGCTTCCATGCTGTATCTCGACTACGACCGCAAGGACGGGCAGTGGCAGAGAAACGTCAGAGGTGGCAATGAAAACCTTGAGGCTATTGCGTTTTTGCAGAAATTAAATACCGCATTATTCGGCAAGCATGAGAATATACTGATGATCGCGGAGGAATCCACGGCATGGCCTATGGTAACAAAGCCTGCCGACGTGGGAGGTCTGGGATTTAACTTTAAGTGGAATATGGGCTGGATGAACGACATGATTGCCTATATGTCGATGAATCCCGAATACCGTCCTTATCACCATAACATGCTCACCTTCTCCTTCTATTACGCTTTCTCCGAAAACTTTATACTTCCTATATCGCATGACGAGGTAGTATACGGAAAATGCTCCATGCTTGACAAGATGAGCGGTCCCCGCGATAAGAGATTTGCTTCACTGAGAACATTCTTAGCTTATATGACCGCTCACCCCGGCAAAAAGCTGATGTTTATGGGACAGGAATTTGCTCAGTTTAAGGAGTGGAACTACAAGACGGGGTTGGATTGGGACGTACTGGAATTTGACGAGCATAAAAAGCATCAGCATTATGTTGAAGAGCTGAATAAATTTTACAACGAGCACAAGGAATTGTGGGAAGCAGACAGCGATTGGGGCGGTTTTAAGTGGATAAGCAGCGATGATAACTCAAACTCGGTTATAGCGTTCAGACGTTTTGACAGAAGCGGAAACGAAATTGTAGTTGTGTGCAATTTCCAGCCTAATACTCATGAGCAGTACAGCTTCGGCGTTCCGTACTATGCGGATTACGAGGAAATATTTACTACCGAAAGCCCCGAGTACGGCGGAGGCGGAATTTTCAATAAGAACGTTAAGTCACAGAACGAGCCTATGCACGGCGAGCCCTATTCTCTTACAGTCAAAATTGCTCCTATGTCCGCGATGTTCTTTAAAGCAAAGAATATCCGCACTCCCGAGGACGATATAAAGAAAGAAGAGGAAAAGGCAAAGAAATCCGCTGCTAAAAAAACAGCGGACGTGAAAAAGACCGCCGCAGCAAAAGCACCCGCGGAAAGTAAGCCCGCAAGCGGTAAGGCACCTGCAAGGAAAACGGCAAAACCTGTAAAAAAGACCAATAAGTAAACCGAAAAAAACCAACCGATAAAATAAAAACCATTGGAGGCAGAATTATGAACCATGTAAAAAAAGAAATAGTTGCCATGCTTCTGGCGGGCGGACAGGGAAGCAGACTGTACGCTTTGACGCAGGATATGGCAAAGCCCGCCGTTCCTTACGGCGGTAAGTACAGAATTATCGATTTCCCGCTTTCCAACTGCATCAACTCGGGCATCGACACGGTGGGCGTGCTTACGCAGTATCAGCCCCTTGTTCTGAGTGAGTATATCGGCAACGGTCAGCCTTGGGATCTCAACCGCACTCACGGCGGCGTTCACGTATTACCCCCTTATGAGACCGCTTCCGGCAAAAGCTGGTACGCAGGCACGGCAAACGCTATCTATCAGAACATGAGCTTTGTTGACCGCTACAACCCCGAATACGTTGCTATTCTTTCCGGCGACCATATTTATAAAATGGATTACAGCGAGATGCTTGATTTCCATAAGAAAACCAACGCAGACGCAACTATCGCTGTTCTTGAGGTGCCTTGGGAGGAAGCCAGCCGCTTCGGCATTATGTCGGCGGACGAAAACAACGTTATCACCGAGTTTGCGGAAAAGCCCAAGGAACCTAAATCAAACCTTGCGTCAATGGGCGTTTATATTTTCACATGGAAGGTGCTTAAACAATATCTTATTGCAAACGAAAAGGACGAGTCCGCCACAAAGGACTTCGGCAAGAACATAATCCCCGCCATGCTTGGCGATAATTGCAAGATGGTTGCTTATCACTTCTCCCAGTACTGGAAGGACGTGGGAACTATCGACAGCTTGTGGGAAGCAAATATGGACTGTCTCGATCCCAATGTTCCCCTTAATCTTTATGACAATAACTGGAAGATATTCTCACGCAACCCCGTAATGCCTCCTCACTATGCGGGGCCCGGCAGCAAGATTGAAAACTCAATGGTTGCGGAGGGCTGCAACATTTACGGCACGGTTGATTTCTCGATACTGTTCTCAGGTGTAACGATAGAAGAGGGCGCGGTGGTGCGCGATAGTATCATAATGCCCAACACCGTTATTAAAAAGGACGCCGTTATCGAATATGCGATCGTAGGCGAGGACTGTGTTATAGGCGAAGGCTCACATATCGGCGAACGTCCCGAGACTATCGAGGATAAGGATAAGTGGGGCGTTGCGGTTGTGGGACATAAGGTAAATATCAGCGACAATGCCGAGGTTAAGGCAAAGGCTATGATTTCCGAATCAATCTGACCGGCACAAGCTCTAAATTTTTATACAGAAAGGAATTAAATTTTATGGCTAATATGTCTAACGTGCTGGGCTTGATTTTTGCGAATATGCATGACAGCACGATTTCCGACCTTACAAAACTTCGTACAATGGGAAGCGTTCCCTTTGGCGCAAGATACAGACTTATCGACTTTACTCTTTCAAATATGGTAAACAGCGGTATCAATACCGTTGGTGTTATTACCAAGGCTAATTATCAGTCCCTTATCGACCATATCGGTTCGGGCGCCGAATGGGATCTGTCAAGAAAGAACGGCGGACTTCATATTCTCCCTCCTTACGGTCACATCAACGGAGGTCTGTACAGAGGAAGAATGGAAGCTCTTGCGGGAGTGCTTGACTTTATCCGCCATAACGACGCGGAATATGTTTTAATAAGCGATACCGATGTTATTGCCAACATTGATCTTAAAAAGGTGGTTGAAAATCACGAGGAAACAGGCGCGGATATTACGGTGATCTACGCCAAGACAGTGTGCGACGCTGAGCGCGCACGCACCAAGACTATTTTAAGCGTCAACGATACGGGCAAGGTTTACGATATTCTTGTACGTCCCGAGATCAGCGGCGAACATAATGTAAGCCTGAATATGTTCGTAATGAAAAAGGATTTCTTACAGCAGCTTATCATTGATAAAGCCGGAAAGAATCTGTACAGCTTCGAGGTTGATGTATTGCAGCATATGTTAGGCGAGCTGAATATTTACGGCTACAAGTTCGAGGGCTACAACGCGCAGATCGACAGCATTAAGACCTACTTTGCCTCCAATATGGAGCTTATGAATCCTCATGTGCGCAAGGAGCTGTTTACAAGCGACGATCCTATTTATACCAAGGTTCGTGACGAAGCGCCCGCAAAGTACGGTCTCGATTCCGAGTGCAAAAATTCGATTATTGCGGACGGTTGCATAATCGAGGGCAAGGTTGAAAACAGCGTGCTTTTCAGAGGCGTTAAGGTAGGCAAAAATGCTGTCGTTAAAAACTGTATCTTGATGCAGGACACCGTAGTTGGTGAAAAGTGCGAAATGAATTACGTTATTACCGATAAGGACGTTTTGATCGGCAACTACCGCAGCATTGGCGGTACTGAAGCATATCCTATCTTTGTTGGCAAGGGTGCGTCGGTATAACCGACGTTAATCCGACAGTTAACCCAAAAAAGGATAACGTAAGGATCAAATCATAACATTTAAAGGAAAGTCGGTAAGCTTTACCGGCTTTCTTTTTTAAAAAACGGTTTGACAGGACTTTACATTTTCGGGTATTTAGTATATAATTAAACAAGGATACACATAAAACTATACATACAGAAAGGAATTGACCTTATGCTTGACAGATATATTCAAATCGAACAGCCCGTTGCGGATAAGGAAGCCTATAAGGGACAGGCAGATGTTCTTAAAACCCGTTTAAAGGCTTTGGAACAGGAAATAAAAGCAAAAAAACTGCCTGTGATCATATTATTTGAGGGCTGGGGAGCTTCGGGAAAGGGATATGTAATCAGTAAGACAATAAACTGTCTTGATCCTCGTTCATATAAGGTTTACTCCACCATTAAGGCTACCGAGTCCGAAAGACGCATGCCCTTAATGCACCGATTCTGGAATAATATTCCCGAAAAAGGAAAGCTGTGCATATTTGACAGAAGCTGGTATCAGGAGATAGTACCCGCTTCATTGGAGGACGGCATAAGTGAGGAAGATGTTGTTGAGCGTATAAATACGGTAAATGTCTTTGAGAGACAGCTTACCGATGACGGTTATCTTGTAATAAAGATATTTTTACAGATAGACCGCCGCGAGCAAAAACGCCGTTTTAAAAAGCTTTTGGACAGTAAGGCTACCAACTGGAGAGTAACCGATCTTGACCTTAAGAGAAACCGCAATTATGAAAAGTACTTTGTGGAATACGACAAAATGCTTGAAGCCACAAATACCGAGTACGCTCCTTGGACGGTGATAAATTCGGACAACAAATACCGTACCGTCTGCGAGGTGTTCAAGACCATAATTTCCGCCGTCGACTCCAAGCTTTTGAATAAGCCTCTTGAAATAGGCGAGGAGCCTAAGCGCAAGGTTGCAAAGCAAATCTTTACTATGGCTACAAAGCCGCCTTTGTCGTTAGTTAAGCTGGACAAAACTTTAAGCGACGATATTTATACGGAGGAGTTAAAAAAACAGCAGAAAAGACTTGCCAAGCTGCATCAAAGGCTGTACGCGCATAAGCTTCCCGTTATTATCTGCTTTGAGGGCTGGGACGCGGCAGGAAAGGGAGGTACTATAAGAAGAATAGCCTCAGCGCTCGACCCCAGAGGCTTTGAAGCAGTGCCTATTGCAGCGCCCGAGCCGAGGGAATTAAACCGTCATTATCTGTGGAGATTCTGGCAGAGTCTGCCAAAATCAGGGCATGTGGTAATTTTTGACCGCACATGGTACGGCAGAGTTATGGTGGAGCGAATAGAGGGAATTACCGAGGAAAAACGCTGGAGAGCAGCTTATCAGGAAATTAACGAGTTTGAAAACAACCTCTTTGAAAGCGGTATTTTGGTTTTGAAATTCTGGATGCATATTGACAAGGACGAGCAGCTTCGCCGTTTTAACGACCGCATGAATACGCCCGAAAAGCGCTGGAAGATCACAGACGAGGACTGGCGCAACCGCGATAAGTGGGATCAGTACGAAATTGCGGTAAATGAGATGCTGCAAAAGACCTCTACCGATTTCGCGCCATGGCATGTTATTGAAAATAATGATAAGAAGTACGGAAGAATCAGAACGCTGAATATTATAAATGATACCATTGAGATGTGGATAGAAAAGCATAGCTGATAAGGGGCTGTATAAGCTAAAAAGAAAAATGAAAGCGGCGAAGCCGCAAATGTCTTTTTCGCTTCCTTTTTGCACTGCAAAAAGGAAGTGGGGGGTGAAGCGGAGCTTTAGCTCCGCGAGGGGGGCAAANCCCCCTATAGTGAATAATTAAANCNAACACAGAAGCAGGCGAAGCTGCTGCTTCGGGCGTTTGCATCTTACTAATAGCAAATATACCCGTCAAAACCTCATTTAAGTTTGGTTTTGACGGGTTAAATTTTGATTTATTCTTTTACAACTCCTTTTATACTAATCTCTGTTTTGACGGTATAACAAAGTCTACCGTCAAAACAGATATTAGTATTAATTATCAGTATTTTTTACGCTGCTTTTTCCTTTTTGTTAAATCTCATATACACAGGCTTCCACCGCCCCGTTGCGTAATGAACGATAAACAGAACAAACAATAGCAGATTATGCCCTATCATACAAGCCCACGCGGAAATCAAACCGAAGCTTAAAAGCTGAGTGCAGATAAACGTACCGACTATTCTTACACACCACATGCCCAGTACGTTGAAAATAAAGGGCGTTACCGTTTTTCCCGTTCCCTGCATTATTCCCTCTATAACTATGGGAACGCCGTAGAACGGTTCGGAGACAGCTACCATGCGCAGTACTGTTGTACCTAACTCAATTACCTCGCTGTCCTTTGAAAACAGCGTCATAAGCTGAGGGGCGAAAAGGAACAGCAGACCGCCCGACAGTATCATCAGTACGATCACAAGCGGAATAATGGCCTTAGCGAGATCCTGCAGCTTTTCCTTGTCTTTTGCTCCGCAGGCGTTTCCAGAAAGGGTAGCCGCCGCCGTCTGCATTCCGTAGCCCGGGATATAGAAAGCGGATTCAACCGTGTTGGCTATGGTGTGCGCCGCCGTTGCGGTCTCACCCAAAGAGTTTATCATGGAAGCAAAGGCAACGTAGCCGAGAGAGGTTGCGAAACGCTGGAACATATTGGGTAAAGCCACCTTTAAACAGGGCTTTAGTATTTTTAAATCGGGGCGCAGACTTTGCCCTTTTGGAGAAATTTCCTTGTGCCTCCACAGCCTTACAGTTATCGCAATTCCTCCGAAGGTGTAGGCTGCCGCGCTTGCCAGTGCCGCTCCTTCCGTTCCCAACCCCGCGCCGTAAATGGTAAAGCTTTCGCCGAACAGCGATATAACACGGGTAGGGTAGATCAAAAAGAAGTTAAGCGCAATATTTATTATGTTTACGAATATTCCTACTATCATAGGGGATTTGGTATCGCCCGCCGAGCGCAGCACCGTGCCGAAAATAATGCTTGCGGAGCGAAAAAGCATGGGAGTGTAGAGGATCAGAAAATACCGTGACGCCATCTCCCGTATATTAACGTCTACCTGCATCCAGACAGGGACAAGTCCGCTTAAGGAGGTTGTAAGTATCGTGAAAAGTATTCCTACGATAAGAACCGACATTACCGCCTGTCCCGACGCTTTTTTTGCTTTCTCTCTTTCACCCGCGCCCATAGCCTGCGCGATATAGGACAGAAAGCCTACGCCGATAGCCGAAACGGTGCTGCCTACTAACCAGTTTACCGTGCTTGTGGCTCCTACCGCCGCTGTCGCCTGTTTTCCCAAGGCTCCTACCATGGCGGTATCTATATATTGAACCGCAGTCTGCATTACCTGCTCCAAAACGGTAGGCCATGCCAAAGAAATTATTGCGGGCAGCATTGAAAATAAAGCTTTTTTCTTCACATCGTTTTTTCCTTTCAGTAGATTCGCGCTGCTTCAGCGCGTTGTTGCCGATTATATACTTTTTTGCAAAAAAAAAGCTCAGCTTAGTGCCAAGCATAACATAAGAAAAGAATTTAATATGAAAGAATATACAAAAACTTATGTTTATATTTTATCACATACGCGGCGTATTGTCAAGACGCAATTTTTGTTTTTTACGCTGTTTTTTATGTGCGAATGTTCTAACTTTCCCAACTATAAATTGTACTGTTTCACTATTGCAATGCGCTAAAATTTAAGCTATAATTTTTTTGCGGGGTTTTCGTTTTCCAAAGCCTTTGTTTTTTAGGCAAGTAGGGCGATAAGCTGCGCTCCGCTCTGCGGTTGACGTATTGCTGTGCCCCGCTCCTTCGCGGGTTCGAATCCCGCCTGCTTTATTGGAAGCAGCCAAGCGGTTTTGGCCGATGATCTCAAAAGTCATCATGATAATCGAATATAACATGTTATGCATGTATATTCGCACAGATTGATTCGGTTTTTCGAATCGTTATTTCTCAAAAACGCCGTTTCCGCGCTTCAAAAACGCTTTCAGCCCTTGGGTTTGAGGCGGTTTTGCGGCAGCATTTTTTACGCCTTGCCGAAAAAAAGGATACCGCGCCCCGCAAAACGTTTGCCATGAAATTTTTCACCGCGGCGTTTTGGCGTACGCTTAATTTTTTTGCCGCGTAAAAGGTGTCGGGACGGCTTCGCAAAAACTTTTCTTCGGAAATTTATAATAAAGACGTTTTAAGGGGAAAATCGGATGAAAGTAATTATTGACGGAAAAGAAAAAGGAATACTTTACAAAAACGGGAAATTCGTTAAGATACTCGATACGGGCAAGTATCATGTTTTCGGCGATTCAAGCATTGAGCCTGTCAGCGTTTTTCAGGCGTTTGTGCCAGTTGGCTGTACTATTGACAGCATTATGGCAACGGGAGAGGGCAGGGAAAAGCTTACTCTTGTGGAAGTAGCCGATAACGAGATTTGCTTTCATTATCTTGACGGCAATTTCAGAGAGGTTTTCACCGCGGGAAGATACGGCTTTTGGAAAGAGGGCGGAAATCACGAATTCCGCATGATAAATATCGATAATCCCGATCTGACCTACGCCTTTACCTCGGCGGTGGTTGAAAAGATCCCCGACAAAATGTACACCGAAATAAACGTAGGCCCTCACGAAACGGCAAGGCTTTATTTTGACAACAAGTATATGGGAATGTTAGAGCCGGGCAAGTACTATTTCTGGAAAGGAAACGTAAATGTTACCGCCGAGCATGAGGATATGAGAACAAGACAGCTTTCGGTAACGGGACAGGAGATTTTAACGGCGGACAAGGTGGCGTTAAGGCTTAACTTTATTATGTCCTACAAGGTAACGGACGCCCGCAGAATTGCCGACATTGCCCAGAACCTTTACGAATATCTGTACAGCCTGTGTCAGCTTACCCTCCGCGAATACGTAAGCAAATACAAGACAGACGAAATTCTGGAAAATCGTGACAAGATATCCGAAGAGGTTATCAACGCGCTGAGAGAAAAGACCGTTCGCTCCTTTATCGATATAAGCAGCGCGGGCATAAAGGACATTATACTGCCGGGTGAGATAAGCGAAATAATGAACTCGGTGCTTGCGGCGGAGAAAAGAGCGCAGGCTAACGTTATCACGCGCCGCGAGGAGGTGGCTTCCACACGCTCTCTGCTTAATACTGCCAAGCTTATGGACGAAAACGCAACCTTGAGGAAATTAAAGGAGCTTGAATATATCGAGAGAATATGCGAGCATGTTTCGGAGATAAACGTAAACGGCGGGAAAGGGCTTTTAGCGGAGCTTTCGGCACTTTTGACGGATACTAAGTAATTTTTGATAATATTATAAAAAGGCGGCACCGAATGCGCTTTGAGTCGGTGCCGCTTTAAAATATTATTTGTATACTTGACCCCTGTTGTCAGCATGTGTTACGTCAATAAGAATTAATGTTTTATCTTGTGGGAGCATTTCAAACAAAACACGATAATCACCGACACGAAGCCTATACAGATTATCTTCTCCCTTCATTTTCTTGACATCACCCTCCGACGGAAGCTTGTAAATAGCCGTGATTATTCTTCGTTGCTGTTTCATTTCCTGTTTTTGGATAAACTTCATAGCCTTTTTTCTGATGTTAATTTCGTAATTCATCGGGATTAAATCCAAGCTCCTTTACAAAATCATTAAACGGCATAACCTCCGAGTTATCCTCTCTGCTGTCTGCGATCATTGCCCGATCCCAGCTATCGGGAGCTTCCTCCAAGATGAAACGCTCTCCGCTGAATAATGTCACAAATGCCGCTAACTGCTCATCTGTAAGCCGATTGAAAATATATAAGGCTTTTTCTCTTGTACTCATAATACCTCCTTATTGTCAATATTTAAAGCTTTTCCTTAAGCTCCTCCATAATCTTCGGAACATCAATGCTCTGCGGACAATGCCCCGTACACTTCTTACACCCAATGCAATCCTTAGGCCCCGCCTTATCGGAATGTTTCAGTCTGTCCAGCGCCCAGTCGCCGCTCAGCTTATAATCGTTGTATGCTGAAAGAACATCGGGTATATCAATCTTTTTGGGGCACTCGTCACAGCAGTAGCGGCAGGCGGTGCAAGGCACCTGAATCTGATTTCTGAACATATCCCTTGCCTTGAACAAAAGCTCGGTATCGGCTTCGGAAAGGGTGTTTTCGTCGGAGAAGGTGTTTATATTGTCGATTATCTGTTCCATATTTGACATACCGCTGAGCACTACCTGAACGTTGGGAAGGGTTCTCAGCCACCTGAACGCCCATGAAGGTATTGACCAATCGGGGTGAGCGTCCTTCAACAGCTTGTTTGCGTCATCGGTAAGGCTTGCTAACTTGCCTCCTCTTACAGGCTCCATTACGATAACGGGGAGACCGCTTTCCGCAACGATCTCATACTCTTTTTTCGCGCTGCCGTACTCCCAATCGTAGTAGTTAAGCTGTAACTGTACAAAATCCCAATCGTTCTGCTTTATGAACATTTTCAGCGTTTCGGGGCTTGAATGGTTGGAGAAGCCGAGATAGCGTATCTTGCCCTGTTTTCTCAGCTCGTTGAAGTACTCTATGCAGCCGCTGTCGATATATTTTTGCGCGCTGTTATCCATTATCGCGTGAACAAGATAAAAATCAATGTAATCGGTATTCAGGCGTTTGAGCTGTTCCTCAAAAACCGCCTTGTAGTCGGGATTTGACATGATATGGAATTTTGTGGCAAGATAATAGCTTTCTCTCGGGTACTTTGTGATAGTTTCACCCAAGAATTTCTCGGAATCTCCGCTGTTGTAAACATAGGCGGTATCGTAGTAATTTACACCGCTTTTCATGGCGTGATCCAACATTTTTCCCGCGCCCTCGCGGTCTATGGGGTTGCCCTCAAGGTCGGGGCGGGTGGGAAGACGCATATTGCCCATACCGAGGCAGGAAAGGGATAAGTCTTTAAAGGGTTTGTAAATCATATTATTAAGTCCTTTCTGTTATTGTATTCATTTAAGCTTGATATACGCTGCGCTTTGAGCTGCCGCCGTAACCTTTCCGTTTTCGGCTGTTACCTTACCTCTTTGATAAAGCACCTTATCGGCAGTCACGTCAAGGTCAAATCCGCACTCGCGGTCGGCGGGATTTATCACCACTAAGATTTCCTCACCGTCAAGGCTTCTTATAAACGCAAGCGGGTAAGCGTTTTCCTCGGCGTAAACAAATCTTATTTTACCGTTGCTTTGCAAAGCGGGATTAGCCTGTCTTATCTCTATAAGCTTTTTGATCTCGTTCAGAAGCGAGCTTTCATCGGCAAGTGCTTTCTGAGCTGTGGGTCTGTCTTTATCGGGGTCGATTTGGATATAAAGCTTTTCGGGAGCGGCGGAGCTGAAGCCCGCATTTGCGGTATTGTCCCACTGCATGGGCGAGCGGGAGCCCGTTCTTCCGTAACCGCCCTCAACCGACTTTATGTTTTCAAGATATTTCATTCCTATTTCATCGCCGTAGTAAACAAAGGGCGCGCCGGGCATTGAAAGAAGGAAGCCAAAGCATATTTTTAACTCCTCAATGTCAAAATTTCTGGAAATTCTGTCCATATCGTGATTGCTTGAGGGAATACAGATAAGTCCCTTGCCGCCCGATTTTTCGTAGTTTTTCACATAACGGCTCACAAATTCGGCGGCGTTTCCCTTGCCCTCTTTACCGAAATACGGGTGTTCGCAGCGGAACAGGTCATTATAATGAGATGGCCCGAAATGCAGCAGGAAATCCATATGAAAACCGCCCTCCAAGGATTTGTCGGGTTCTCCCCATTCCGAGACCATTGCCGCCTCGGGGAACTCCTCGTCAAGAAAAGCCCTTACTTTTTTCCACAGCGCAATCGTGCCCTTTCCGTCCTCATCGTTTTTAACAAGAGAGCCCGCCATATCAACACGGAAGCCGTCGCAGCCCATGCTGAGCCAGAATCTCATAATATCCATCATTGCGTTTAAGGTGGCGGTGGGGCCGGGGTCGTCGGGGGACATCTGCCAAGGTCTGGTTACTTTGTAGTAGCCGTAATTCAAAGCGGGCTGATGAGAAAAAAAGTTAACTCCGCAGCAGCCGTCACGTTCGGAAATGCCCCTGATATTGTTCATTCCCTCAGGGCCTTCCCATATGCTGTCCGTCCAGACGTAGCGGTCGGTAAACTCGTTTCTGTCCGCTTTCATTGACTCCTTGAACCACTTGTGCTCCACCGAGGTATGCCCCGGGACTAAGTCCAGCAAAATGTGCATATCTCTTTTGTGCAGCTCCTCAAAAAGCTGCTTCAGGTCCTCGTTGGTGCCGTAACGGGGAGCTACCGTGCAGTAATCCGACACATCGTAACCCGCGTCGCCGAAAGGAGATACAAAGCAGGGATTAAGCCACAGCGCGTTAAAGCCAATATCCTTGATGTAATCGAGCTTGGAGATGATGCCCCGGATATCGCCGATACCGTCGCCGTTGGTGTCGAAGAAGGATTGAGGATAGATCTGATAGAAAATTGCGTTGTCAAGCCATTTTGCCATTTTAAAACCACCTTTCTTATTAAGCCGTAAAGTTTAATTTTTTATTTTAAGGTAAATTTAACGGGTTTTATGTTTTCTCCGCTGTCCTCACAGAAAATTCCGATAATTACTCCCGTGAAGCCCTCGCACACCTCGGTGCTTATATATTTTGACTCCATCGCCGCCAATACCTGCCATTCGCCCTGCGAATTTAAGGCTTGAAGCCGATAGCTTTGTGCTTCGGCGGATATTTTCAGAGAAACGGTATCTCCCTTTACATCGATCTCGCCCATTTTTAACTCCGCCCAGCCTATAGTGACTATTCCCTTAACGGTACAGCCCTCGGGCGCTTTTTCCACAATAAGGTCATAATGGCTGCTTTCGTTCATGTATGCGGTAAGTCCGCAGCGGGTATTTTCGCCCAGTGTATTTATGTCAATATCCGTTTCGGCGGTGCAGACAAACTCTCTTTGCCTGTCGCCCGCAAAAGTAACGTTTCCTCTGCTGCTGAGCCTTTCTTCCGTACCCGAAAGATAAATATCGTTATTTTCAAAACGGTAATTGCTGTAATCCGGGCGTCTTATATAGCAAGCGGTTTCGGGCCTTACTCTCCACTTTTCGGCGGGATACTCGTCGGGATCGCAGACGGTGCAGCCTTTTTCGTTCACCTCGTAGCCCAGACGGCTTGTGCCGTCAGTACCTACCTTAAGCCAGCCGTCCTCCGTCCAGTAGATCGGCTCCAAGAAAACCTCTCTGCCCAGATGATGGAACTGTCTCCACATGTGTATCTGTCTGAACGCAAGGTTCACCATCCACCACTGCCCGTTTTCGTCCTCGATAATATCCGCGTGACCGGCGCCCTGAGCGATATAACCGCCTAAATTTCGGTTGGTCAGTATGGGATTATGGGGGCAGCTTTCGTAGGGACCGTAAGGCTCCCTGCTTCTGAACATACACTCGGTGTGTCCGTACTCGGTGCCGCCTTCCGCCGCCAGAAGGTAATAATAATCGCCTATATGATAAAGGTGGGGAGCTTCGATAAAGCGTCCGCCCGTGCCCTTACAAATACATTTTGCGGGGGTCAGTACCTTTCCCGTATCTATATCGATCTCGCAAAGCGAAATACCGTTTTCGCCGAAATCGTCCTCGCCGTTGCTCATAAAATAAGTCTTTCCGTCCTCGAACAGCAGAGATGGGTCAATACCGCCTCTTACCACCGAAACGGGCTCGGACCACTCACCCATAATATCATCGGTATATACATAGAAATTTCCGCTGCCGCTTGTGTTTGTGACAACAACGTAAAACCTGCCGCTGTTATAGCGTATGGTGGGAGCGAAGATACCTCCGGAGGGTTCAACGCCGTTCAGATCAAGCTGACTTTTTCTTGTGATGCAGTGACCTATCTGCTCCCAATCGGTCAGATTTTTACTTCTGAAAAGAGGGAGAGCGGGAAAATACTGAAAGCTGCTGCAGACCAAGTAGTAATAATCTCCTGCCCTGCAAATACTGGGGTCGGGATAAAATCCTCTTATAACGGGGTTTGTGTATTTCATATCGGTTCCTTTCATAGCGTTTTTGCGGTATCGTTTTCATATTATTTTATAATATTTATGAGCCTTTGTCAATGAAAAAAATGAAGAAATTTTTTTATTTTCCTCTTGACATTGACACAGTGTTACGGTATATAATAAATACGGAAAATCCGTCACATGAAATAGTTTTTAAAAAATTTGATTTTACCTCTTGACATTGACACGATGTCATACTTTATAATAGACATGGGAAGGAGAGATGCGCGTGGAGTACCTTACTATCGGTCAAGTATCAAAAAAGTACGACGTCACTCCGAGAATGCTCAGGCACTATGAAAAATTAGGCTTGATAGAAGCTATCCGAAAAGATGACAACGCTTACAGGGTATACGATGAAAACGCGGTAGGCAGGCTTCGGCGGATAATCATTCTGAGAAAGCTTCGCATACCTTTAAAGCAGATCGACGTTATCTTAAGGGATAACGATCGGCAGAAGGCTTTAAGTATTTTGCGGGATAACATTGAAGAGCTTGACGGGGAGATAACCTCTTTGGACAGGATAAGAGGCATACTTAAAGCCTTTTCACGGCGGCTTGACAGCTGTATCTCGGAAAATGAACCCTTTGATATGTTAGAGGACAGTGAGCTTTCCGAGGTTGCGGATTCGCTTAGCTTTTCCAAAACGGCTTTAAAGGAAAACACAAGCGGAAAGGAGCGGGAAAGTGACGATGAGATACTTAACAGGGATTTGAATGTCAGAATAATTCGGCAGCCTCCGTTTACGGTCGCCTCCTATCACTTTATAGGCGATAATCCCGAGGACGCCACGGTGAGTGTGGTCAGCGAATTTGTAAAGAACAGCAGACTTTACGAGATAAAGCCCGATTCACGGATGTTCGGCTTTAACAATCCCATTCACGGTGTTCTTGAGGGCGATCTTCACGGATATGAAACTCAGGTAACGATCCCCGACGACATGGAGGTGCCCGAGCCGCTTGTCAAAAAAAAGGTCGAGAGCGGTCTGTACGCGGTGCTTACCATTAAATGGGGCGAATTTCATTATTGGTCGTATTTCTGGCACTGGCTTATCAACAATCCCGTATATGAAGCGGATCAAAGCAGGATAATCGAAAACGTGGGCTGTCCCGA
>JAAVIG010000014.1 GCA_014796735.1 Oscillospiraceae bacterium | reverse complement strand
TTTTCAGCAATAAGCGGTTTTGCGCAGCAAAATTGCGGACGAAGTCCGCAAAGCGTTTGCGTGGAGACTGGCGCGAAGCGACAGTCTCTTGGGCTTCTCCTTTTTGCACTGCAAAAAGGAAGCGGGGGTGAAGCGGAGCTTTAGCTCCGCGAGGGGGCAAAGCTCCCTATAGTGAATAATTACAGCTAACACAGAAGCAGACGCGGGTTCGCATCCATGCGAACCCGCCGCTTCGGGCGTTAACATCTTGTACAATAATAAATATACCCGCCAAAACCTCATTTTACATCGGTTTTGACGGATATACTTTTGTTGAGTTTTTTACAGTGCCTTTAAACGTCAGCAGCCCTTCTTAAGCTCAAAGGACTGGCAGTCGGTACAGGGTATAACGGTAGGATCGCTTTCGTGAGTGCCCACCTGTATTCTTTCAAGACTGCAATAGTTGTCGCAGCAGCAGTGATGCTTACAGTTGTTTATCGTACATTCAATAGAACGGTTTGCAAATTCTGTTCCCATTTCGATATTCTCCTTTTAATAAAATGCGGAATATACTTTCGGATTATATTCCATTTAAAATAGGTATCGAAAAAAACGCTTTCATCGATCACCAAGTAACCGTCAATCGTGCTTTTTCCGATAGCTGATATTATTTTTGCACCATTTAAAAGGAGTATGCAAGTAATATTTTGGCGTTTTTGACCGTCTATCTCGGCGGCAAAACTTGCCAAAAAACGCGTGTCCGGTTTAATACTAAATCTCAATAAAAATCAGACAAATCCAACGACCGGGGCGTTCCTGCTCCGCGTCAGCCCGACTTGAAATATCCGCATATTCCCGCGTCGGGACTTCCTTGATCAGAAACGCCCCGCCCGCCGGCTTTGTCTTATTTTAATCGAGAATTAGTATAACAACTCGCTAAACCAGTTCATAAACCTCCGACATATTTTCCGCTATAAAGTCCGCGCCGTGCTCTTGCAGTTCCTCACACGTACCGTAGCCGCACAAAACGCCTATGGAGCTTATTCCAGCCGCCTTTGCGCCGTCAATGTCATAAAGCGTATCGCCCACGATCACCGCTTTCGACCTGTCTTTTACGTTCAGGGAGCTTAAAACGTATTCGATAACATCTTTTTTGCTGTTTCGTCCCTTTCGGTCAAGCACCGCCCCGCCGATAAAATCAAAATATTTTTCTATGTCAAAATATTCCAGAATAAGCTTGGCAAAGCTTTCGGGCTTAGAGGTAGCCAAAGCGACCGTCTTGCCCTTTTCCTTAAGCTTTTTAAGCAGCTCCGCCGTCCCCTCGGTCAGCTTACATTCTTTCCAGCCGATCTTCTCGTACCTTTCGCGGTATTTTTTTACAGCCTCTTCAGCCTGAGTATCGTCAAAGCCGCAGAAATTCTTAAACTGCGAAAAAAGCGGAGGACCTATAAAAGATGTAAGCTCATTGGGATCGGTTATCCTTATCCCGAAGCTGTCCAGAGCGTAAATAACACATTTTGTTATACCCTCAAATGGGTCTGTGACCGTACCGTCCAGATCAAAAAGTATGTAGTCGAACATTTGCATTACTCCCTGTAATTTTTTCAAAGCACAATACAAAAAGTTTTATACCAATCCCGCTTATTTTTTATTACTCTTTTTATTTCCGCCGTTTTTATCCTCCCGCTTCATCTCATATTGACCGCCAAGCACCGAGGGAGCGGCCTCATACCTTTTTTCTCTTGACGCGGACAAAAAAGCGTTGATTTTCTTGAAATTGGCAATAACCGTTATGGCAAGAGTTATCAGGGGCACAAAAATCACGGGCATATAAAGCACCGATGGATTCTGCGCTTCGATCCCGCTGTACAGGCTTTGAAAAGTGCCGTAAATGAAAAGAGAAACGATAAGCCCGACTCCGTGGAAGCACAGCGCGGTTTTATAGCATTTCAGCATCACTATTACCGTGCCCGCGCAATAACACACCACCGAGTTTATTATCCAGACCCGAAGGATATAGTGATCGGAAATAGTGTGCGAAACTATATCCGCGGACATCAGCGCCAGCGGAGTTAAAATGCCGAATACTATTCCCCATATTGCGGTAATAATAATTTCAAGTACCTTTAAAATATTTATTGCGATTTTCATATATATTATACCTTTCTGTCATCACTGTAAAAAATGCAAAATATCTATATTATGATAGCATAATTTTGTAAAAAAGGCAATATAAAATTTTAAAAACTTCCTATTATAAAGAAACGGCTTTTGCAGATATTATTCTTGTTCGGGAATCGCCCTGTGTTGTGTAAACGCGGGCGTTCCTTTGAATTGACCGCCGTTATTTATCATATAGACAACTCGGCGTAATTCAACTCACCCAAATACGACGGTCACAAGCTCTGCAAAAGGAAGGAAAACCCGATATGAAAATTTTAAAAAAATTTTTATTTGGAATATATTTTTGTTTAATTTCCCTGACGGTAGTATTATTCCTGCAAATAGGCTTCTATTCCGTATCACTGCCCGACAATTTTTACCGCACGGAAAACGATTTCGACAGCTTCGGCCTGGGAGCTTATCCCGCGGTAACGGTAAAAAACACCGCGGCGGAATCCTTGGCGGTTTCGGCGGGCGTAAAAAAGAGCTATGAAATGACTCTTATGCTGTACGGGATAATTCCCATTAAAAACGTTACCGTTAAGCAGATAAAAACTCCCGAGCTGATACCGTCGGGAGAAGCCTTCGGTCTTAAAATGATGACCGACGGAGTAATGGTAACGGATTACGGAAGCGTTGAGGGCGCAGCTCGTTTTCGCTCTCCCGCTAAGGAGGGCGGTATATTAACGGGGGACGTTATAATCTCGGTTAACGGTATCAAAACCGAAACGGCGGCCGGACTGTCCGAAGCGGTTCAGAAAAACGCCCAAAAAACCGAGGTGGTACTACTGCGGGGTGAGGAAAAGCTCACTCTTTATCTTACTCCCGAAAAATCCGTCAGCGACGGGATATACAAGCTGGGTATATGGACAAGAGACAGCTGTGCGGGTATAGGAACGCTTACCTACTACGACAGAAAAAATTGCAGCTACGGCGGCTTGGGGCACTCCGTCTGCGACGCGGACACGGGCGCGCTTTTGCCCCTTTCCTACGGTGAAACGGTGCCCGTATGCGTTAACAGCGTGGTAAAAGGCGTCAACGGACGTCCCGGGGAGCTTTGCGGAACCTTTATGTCCGCCTCCGCCAACGGAAGCATACTTTTAAATACCGACTGCGGCGTATTCGGACACAGCGCGAGTATTCCCGACAGGCGTGAGCTGCCTATGGCGTTCAAGCAGGAGATAGAAATCGGAAAAGCAAGCATTCTGACCACTGTAAACGGAATGACCCCCGAAAGCTACGATATAGTTATCGAAAAGGTCGATTACAACAGCAGCTCAGCGGTGAAAAATATGGTCATACGCATTGAGGACGAAAAGCTGCTGCAAAAGACGGGCGGCATTGTTCAGGGTATGAGCGGAAGCCCCATTATACAAAACGGAAAGCTTGTGGGAGCGGTAACGCATGTCTTTGTAAACGACATTTCCCGAGGCTATGCGGTATTTGCCGAGAATATGTACGAAATATCGTCACGGCTGCAAACAGAGGAAAATTACGGCGCGGCGGCTTAATCTCGACATTATTCGACTTATTTGTAAAATATTTTTTGTATAGTTTTAAAATCTGTGTAAAGATTTTGTATTTCTTAGGCTAAATTCATATAAAAACCGCCTTTATATTCTTTGTAAATGCGGTTTTTTATTATTTATTTGAAAAACAAACTTTTTTTAACGATTTCTCTTGATTTTGTTAAAATTTAATGTTATTATTGGAAAAGACAAGGAATTAAGCGTTATCAAAACCGACACAGCACCGTGCGGTATCAGTTTAAGATGTCTAAAAAATATTTAGAAAGGAAATCAAAATGAAAAGTTCAAAAATTCTTATTGGCAACGATATTCCCGAACAGGGCATATTATGGGCAAACACTTTAAAATCCGCAGGAGCGTTTGCCGTGACAAGAAAGGCAAACGGAATGACTTTACTGCAATATGTAAAAGATTTTTCCATGCCCGATGTAATGATAATCGAGGCAAAAATGGCGGGGCTTGACGCGATCGGGCTTATCAAGGAAATTAAAAAGCTGGGTGAGCTTCCTATCGTCATAATAACCGCCGAATACGAAATGACATCAGTGCGCGAGGAGGCTATGTATCTTGGCGCCAGCGGCTTTCTTGTAAAGCCCTTTGATGTGAACAGGCTTATAAAATGCATTTCCGAGGCGGGTAAAAGAAATGAGGAGGTAAATCTGAATTTTGAAAGCGCGTTCAAGGAAACTTCCGAACAGCAGGATCTGGAATGTGTTGTTACCGATATTATACATCAAATAGGAATCCCCGCGCATATAAAGGGCTATCATTTTTTAAGATATGCAATTATGCTCAGCGTGGAAAACACCGAAATGATAAACTGTGTTACAAAGCTGCTTTATCCCAGCGTTGCCGCTAAATTCAATACTACCTCCTCAAGAGTGGAGCGCGCCATAAGACATGCTATCGAGCTTGCGTGGGACAGGGGCGACGTTGATGTTTTAAACTCTTATTTCGGCTATACCATAAGGAACACAAAGGGTAAGCCAACAAATTCTGAGTTTATCGCGCTGATCTCGGACAAGCTCAGGCTTCAGATGAAAACCGCGGGGTATATGGTGAAACTTTGAGCGGATAATTATAAGGCGATTTATAGGCTGTTGCGAAAAGCAAAAACAGACAGGGGGAATCGTGTACGGAAAAACCCGAAGTCGGTGGGAAAGGCGGCGTGCCCTGTCTGTTTTTGCCGTATATATTTTTTAACGACTGTCGAAACATAAACGGCAGTCTTTTTTTATCACGATAGGGCAGGGCATTGGCACAAATCGGCAGGGGCTGCGAATTGCGGGGGAGCCGAAGAGGCGGGGAAAAGAAAAAAAGGCTGCGGACAGGTACAAGTCGGCAGCCGTTTTGTTTTTGTTCCGATTATTTATTGCACTCGGTATAGAGAAACGATTATACCTTTAAAGTCACAGACAGCTCAAACAAATGATTTTCGCACCTGACGCTTAATTGACCGTTATTTTTCAAAGCAATGTCCTTGATATTCATAAGACCGATTCCGTGACTGTTCTTATCACTTTTGGTAGTCGGGGGAATATCATTGAAGCTGTTGGGGTTTATGGTGGGATTTTTTACCGTAATAACAAAATAACCCTGCTTGACCGCGGCAACTACCGAAATAACACACGGATGACCACATTCCTTACATGCTTCTATTGCATTGTCTATGGAATTTGAAAGTATCACACACAGATCCATATTTTCGATAGAAGACGGAATGACACCTTGATAATCGATATGTATGTTTTCGCTCAGTATCTCCGATTTATCGGTCAGAATAGCGTCGGCAAGCCTGTTTCCCGTAGTAAACAAGGCTTCCGTTGTTTTATGCTTGGTGTTCTGAAGCTTCAGAATATACTCCTCCGCCTCGGCGTATTCCCCCATTTTTATAAGGGACAAAAGACTTTGCATATGATTTGCGTAATCGTGCCTGAATCTGCGCATTTCGCTGTCCATTTTTTCAAGCTTCTCATAGTGACGGAGCTGTACCTCCACCTGTTTTTCCAGTATGGCGGTAGTATTGCTGAAACGCTGTTTTGTAATTACGTTGAATATCAGAGAAATAACAATGCTGGTAACGAGCAAGGACAAAATTACGGTGTAAACATTTAAAGCACTTTGCTTTAGCACTGCGTCTGATGCTTCTTTAGTGTTGACAGTTGCTATTCCTCCGAAGCATGACACCGTAAACAGAATCAGCATAAAAATATGTTTTGGAATAATATCAATTGTTAATCTTACCTTATTGTTATTCACTTTGTGTTTTATCAACAATACCGCTGTCAAAATCAGTATCTCGGCAAAAAAGTGTACAACGGAATCTACAATTGCACTTTTGTATGTCGTAAAAGCAAACAAAATAGCCAAAGCTGAGGCGTAAATATAAGACAAAAGAGAATCAATCAAATATGTTGTATACAATGCCCTAAATATTTTTTTATTATACAGAATGAATATGACAATAGAAAATTTAGCAACATATAGAAATATAGTCAGAAAACCATCATATTGGTTAAAGTTTAAAACACGAATAAATATAGATATAAATATGTATGCAAATAAAGAAATAACAAATTTAAATTTATATTTTCCCGAGTGGTTCACGGGCGAAAAAATATCCATACAGCATATCAGAGTAAAAAATTCGGCAATGTCACCAAACAATAATAAAGAATTGAATATGCTCATTGATAACGTCCTTCATTATATCTCATAATATAGTTTTGCAGCGCGGTTTTAAAACTTTTATTATAATTTCTTCCTATACTTGCTTTTTCGCCATTATCAAAAACTATTTCGGTTAAGCTGTGGTTTGCTATATGAGCAAGCCCCGCAACAAACGTTTTGTGGCACCTTATAAATTTTTCTTGTGGAAGTCTTGTTTCAACCTGCATTAAAGTTTCAGCTACATAAAAAGACTTGTCCTTTGTGCGGACTGTTGTATGACCGCGGTCACCTTCAAGATATATTATATCCGATGTCTTTACGGTAAATCCGCCGTCACGGGTTCTGAAGCTAATAATACTGTCGCGATCAAAGGATGCTAAATAATCATCAAGAGCTTTAAACAGTTTTTCTTTATCAACAGGCTTTATTAAAAAACGGAATGCGCTGACCTCAAATGAATCCAGTGCCGCCTCGGGATACGCGCTTATAAAAATAATGACAGCCTTCGAATTTGCAGCCCGAAGTCTTTTGGCGGTTTCTATGCCATTTATTCCGCCCATTTCATAGTCCAAAAAAACAACATCAAACTCATTTTGGATTGGCAAAGCTTCACCGCTGTCAAAGTGTCGCGTATAAACCTTAATGTTTCTTGTATATTCGTACTGTTCTGTAAGCCGTTCAATCGTACTGTGAAATCCTCTGTCATCATCACATATTGCAATTCTCATATGCTCACCGCCTTGAATGTAATTATTTACTGTCAATTATACACTATTTTCTTGGTTTTTGCAACAAAAATGTTGTTCATTTCGTAAAAAAACAGTAAATTTTATATCTGTTGAATGTGTTTTTTTTATCGGCTATTATATGTTTAATACTAATCCCTTTTAAAACTGTGGGATTAGTGTTTCGGGTGCAATCCCTTTTTAAACTGTGGGTATTACGTCAGTTTAAAAAGGGATTGGTATAAGCTACCAATCGGCTGACATTTATCGGAAAGGGGGCAAGAACAATGAATTTATGGGATTTGATCTGGACTTGGATTTTTGGCAGAAACTAATTTGCTAACACAAATATTAAAAATTTCATCGGAAAGGAGCCAAGAATAATGAATTTGTGGGATTTGATCTGGACTTGGATTTTTGGCAGAAATTAATTTGCCAAAAAAATTTAAAACTGTTTTATTTGAAAGATTGTGAGCAATGTGGGAATAGAGCATAGGCGGAAAAAATCCGAGAACATATAATAGCATGAACGTTATTGAAGATCAGCAATTATGATTTGAAGCGGTCTTGTCATACCGTACAAGGGTAGAGAAAGGGTCCCTTGTAATGCTGATAAAACATGTGCAGGACAATATAGAGACTCTGGGGCTTGAAGTTACGGATAATGTAGTGCTTTCCGTAGACGAGGAAATATCCGAGGAGAACAAGACAATATTGGGCGTTGAGGTGCTTGTCCCGATAAACAAACCTTTTTCAAGCAATATACACTATGTTTTTAAGCCGTATTTCAAACCGGAGAATGCAGTGCTGCTAAAATACAGCGGAAAAGTAAGCGAACTGCCGCAAACGGGCAGAGAGCTGTGCGAATACGCTGTCAACAAGCGCTTTTCCGTGCTTACAAACGTTTACTATTATATTATGCAGCTAAGCGGCGATAACGTCGTTGCAAACGCTTATGTGGGAATAAACGTAAACCGACTGTGATTTTATTTAAGATGTAATTGTTTGAAAAAAAGATTTTTGATTAGCGGTTAAAAATACCGCTTCACCGCGAAAAATTGAGGCGGAAAAAAACTGAGGACATGCCGAAGCCATTTCCATTTGCAAAAAATTCTTTCAGCTTTGCCAAAGGAATTTTTCCAAATGATGTAACTTGCAAGCTGCTGCCGCAAGCGACCTTTTTGGTTGTTTGCGGCAGCAGCTTATGCCAATAATTACGGAATTATAGAATTATAAAATTTGTAAAAAAGTGCTTGACAAACTCCTAAAACTGTGTTATAATTTATTACACGTTAACGGCGTTGCGTGGAGAGGTGTCTGAGTGGTTTAAAGAGCCGGTCTTGAAAACCGGTGATCCCGCAAGGGACCGTGGGTTCGAATCCCACCTTCTCCGCCAAGCGGTTCGCCGCTTAATTCATAACTATTATTTATCATTATGGAGAATTACCCAAGTGGTGAAGGGGCTCCCCTGCTAAGGGAGTAGGTCGGGAAACCGGCGCGAGGGTTCGAATCCCTTGTTCTCCGCCAACTAAAAGTAACCAAAAAGATATTATGCCCACAAACGGCTGTACAAAGCCATTTGTGGGCATAAATCTTGTGAAAAACAGAAATACCGATCCGTAGATATTTTCGACACAAAAAAGGATTCGAACCCCCTTAAAAAATATTTACAAAATTTTCCAGCTCGTTTTTGTATATAAAGCACAAATGCCTGTGAATGAATTCTCAAATGCGAGAGATCACTCACAGGCGTTTTTTTATTTTGAAAAACCCAGAAATTAGGTTGTGCCGCCCTATCCGTTAAAAACGTTCCTTTTGCAATAACTGCCCTACAGCGTGGGCGTTTCAGCTTGCTGTCGCAAGCTACTCCGCCGCCGTTTGTCGCTCCGAAGCGTTTTTATTCAATTCCTTTCCGCACGAAAAATCGTGTTTACCAACAAAGCGCTTATACCAATCCCTTTTTGAACTGACGTAATACCCACAGTTCAAAAAGGGATTGCACCCGAAACACTAATCCCACAGTTTTAAAAGGGATTAGTATTAATCAACACAGACATTAAAAACACCTCAACCGTACCACCATTTTTAATTTTTGATAAAAAAACAAACTGCGGCAAAAACCGCAGCCCAAAAGTTCACTTATTTTCCAACATATCCGGTCTCTTAGCCTTAGTGACCTCCAACGCCTTTTCCCTCTGCCACTTCTCAACATTTCCATGATGCCCCGACAGCAGCACCTCAGGCACTTGCCTGCCGCGCCACACCTCGGGTCTTGTATACTGAGGGTACTCCAAGACCCCGTTATAATGGCTTTCTATGGAATAAGCGTCCTCATTTGGCAGTACACCCTCCTGCAATCTCGCCACAGCGTCGGCGATTATAAGCGCGGGAAGCTCTCCGCCCGTAACAACATAATCCCCCACCGAGATCTCCTCAACCTCCAGCTCGTCAAGCACCCTCTGATCCACACCCTCATAGTGCCCGCAAAGCAGTATCAGGTGATCTTCCTTTGCAAGCTCCTTGACCGTCTGCTGATTTAATGTTTTCCCTTGGGGCGAAAGGTAAATTATCCTCGGATTTTCCGTTCCCGCTTTTTCCTTTATTGCCTGTATGCAGTCGTAAACCGGCTGCGCCTGCGTTACCATTCCCGTACCGCCGCCATATGCTTTATCATCAACTCTGCGGTGCTTGTCCAAGGTGTAGTCCCGTATATTGTGACATTCTATCGTAATAAAACCGCCCTTTCGTCCGCGCCCTACCACGCTTTCCGACAAAACCGCCTCGCACATTGCGGGAAAAAGGGTAGCTATATCTATCCTCACTTAACGTGTTCCCCTTTCGTTTTCGGAATTGTTTGAATCGTCGTCGATCACCGCTTCCGTATCGTCAAACAGTCCCTTTAACGGTCTGATCTCTATTTTCCCGCCCTCAACGTCTACGTTTAAAAGCACTTCGGGAATAGCGGGAAACATCAATTCTCTGCCGCTCTTATCCTTTAAAAGGTACACATCGGTAGGTCCGTTCTGCATTATTTCCTTAACTTCTCCGTAAAGCTCCCCCGTGTCAATATCGTACACGGGCAGTCCCAGAATATCCGCGATAAACCAAGTGTCCGACGGCAGCTCCGCGTCCTCTCTGTCCAAATACAAAATGCTTCCGATATGCGGCTGTGCCTTTTCCACCGTATCTATACCGTTTATTCTAAGCTTGCACATATCGTTTGCTATGGGATAAGCGGAAATGACCTCCACAGGCTTGTGATCCCTGCCCAGATACAAGGTGAAATCGGTAAGTATTTCGCAGTTGTCACAAAGCACCTGCGCTCTCATTTCGCCCTTAAGTCCAACTGTTTTTGTAAGCTTTGCCGCTTCAAGATAACGTTTTTTCACTTTATTTCAATTCCTTTTTACAGCTTGTTTATTTTCTTAATCTCAGCTTTATTTTTTGTTTATACTAATTCTAATTTAAAATCAATCNATAANAATTTTAAATTAGAATTACACCCNAAGCACTATTTTCAAATTATCCACTAAAATTTTGCAATCNTTTTAATTTGAAAATAGTATTAATTTATTGTAGCATTTTTCCCGCAATTTGTAAATACAATTTTTGATTTTTAATTCAATCTTAATTTTTTCTCAACCGCTTGAAAAAAAGGCTTCGCTATATTATAATATTCTGTAGTGACAGCTGCGATTTTTTACAAAATTTTGGTAATACTATTTTATATAAAACCCTTTGACATCGGGCGGAAAGGACAAGCCTTAATGGAACTACTATTATTGACGGCGAACGAACTGCTTAAATCGTGCGGCAGCCCTTTAAAAAACAGTGCCGAACGGGATAAGCTCCTTGACTTTTCATATTCGGCGGCAATGAAAATGCTGGGTAAATACACAACAGTTTATAATAAGCTCAAGCTTTCGATTTTTGACGCCATTTTTTCGGGTGGGAAGTCGGTTTCGGAAATAACCCAAAGCAAATACCCGAACAGCTCGGGGGAACAGCTTCAAAAGCTCAAATGCTGTGTTTTCTTAGAGCACATATGCGATGGCGGAACGTTTTTCCTTTACCCTCTTTCCGATGCTTCGGGCTACGGTCTTATGCCGCCCGAAAGGATAGGAGCTGAGCTTAACGGCAGTACCGAGGGTATCGAAAAAATTGCTAAAAATATAAAAAAAGCCGCCTCAAAAAAATATATACTGCCATTTTCATATAGAGCGGCGCTGAAAAGACAGGGCGAGGTTCAGCTGAAAGTCTCATTGGGAATAATGAGGATAAAAACTAACGAGCTTGCTTTTGTAAACAGGTTTAACGAGGAAAAATTTTTCAGGGGAATTGATTTTGAGAAGGTTTCCGGAAAAATCCGCGAATTTTGCGAAAAGCCCCTGCTGCTTGACCTGTCGGCATTATATGCCATGACATTTTACGGACTTTCATTCAAGGATATTTACACTGTGGACGAGGTGTTCGGCGTCTTTGACAGAGATATAAGGAGCAAGGACGATATTAAGGGCGAAGCAGCGGTACGGCTGTTGGAAGATATAGACCGCTTCAGCGATGAGGATATGGCGAATACGCTTATTAAAATGGGAAACACGCTTATGGGGCTGCCAACTCCCGAGGCCGATCCCGCCAATGCTGTAACATTGTCGGAAAATTATACCGCTTACTGTGCATTGTCGGGAATTGGAGAGGCTTATCTGCGTGTTACAGAGGGCAGTCCTAAAATATGGCTTGTATTGAAGCGGGATTTTTCGTCGGAGTACAAAGGAATAATCAGCAGAGCAAAACTGCTTTCGGAGTATAGATCGGCAAAAAAATTGTGCGAGGAGATACCGCTTCTTTGTGAAACGGGAATAAAGAATTTTTCGGCGGCGGCGGGATATAAGGAGGCAATGACTTTTCACAGAGAGGTAAGTAAAAATGTCGGATAACACTTGCCGTCTTTGTCCAAGAGCATGTAATGCGGATAGGGTGAAAAAGGCGGGTTACTGCGGAATAAAAAATTCTCCCGACACTGTACGAGTGGCAAAAGCCATGCTTCATTTCGGAGAAGAACCGCCGATTTCGGGAAGCAGAGGAAGCGGCGCAGTGTTCTTTTCCGGCTGTAATATGCAGTGTGTTTTCTGTCAGAATTACAATATCAGCAAGGGCTGTTTCGGGAAGGATATTTCCGTGTCCCGACTTGCTGAAATATTCCTGGAGCTTCAGGACAAGGGAGCGCACAACATAAATTTAGTTACTGCAACTCACTTTGTACCGCAGGTGATAAAGGCGCTGGAGGCCGTAAAGCACAAGCTTTATGTGCCGATAGTCTATAACTGCGGCGGGTATGAGAGCACAGATACGCTGAAGATGCTGGACGGGATCGTTGACATATATCTTCCCGATGTTAAATATTTTGACGATACATACGCCCTTCGCTATTCGGGAGCGGTCGATTATTTTTTTCACGCTAAGGCTGCGGTGGGAGAAATGCTGAGACAGACGGGTAAATACGAAATAGAAAACGGAATCATGAAAAGGGGCGTTATTATGCGCCACCTGATACTCCCAAGTCTTTATAAGGACAGCATAAATATTTTTAGGGCGATGGAGGAGTATCACGATAGGCTTTTGATAAGCCTTATGCGGCAGTATTTTCCCTGTGGAAGGGCTGAGGATTTTCACGAAATAAACCGCAGGGTCACCACCTTTGAATATCGTAAGGTACTGGACGTATGCAGTGAGCTTGGATTTGAGGGATTTACGCAGGAGAAGGAAGCGGCGACAGATGAAATGACGCCCGACTTTGATCTTTCTGGTGTTTAATACTAATTCCCAATCAAAGTATAGACAAAATATGTTGTTGATTGGGAATTAGTGCTTTGGGTGTAATTGAAAATCATATTGCAGACCCTGTAAAATATTGTCTACAATATGATTT
>JAAVIG010000013.1 GCA_014796735.1 Oscillospiraceae bacterium | reverse complement strand
ATTGGAGCAATTATGGATATATTTTTTTATTTTATATTTGTTTTCTTAAGTTCCCATGTATGGGGCTTTGCCCTTTGGAAACCCACCACCCTTTGAAAAGGGTGGACGGAAACTTCAATATTAAATTTAAAAGTTTTTAATATTTCAAAACACTACTATTTCAAGAATCCCTCAATAATCTTCTGCTCCGCCTCCTCCTCGGTCAGCCCCAAGGTCATCAGCTTCAATATCTGCTCCCCCGCTATCTTCCCTATTGCCGCCTCATGAATAAGCTGCGCGTCGGGATTGGCAGCGGTAAGCTCGGGGGCGGCGTTTACGGTCGCTCTGTCAGCAATTATCGCGTCACATTCCGAGTGACCGGTGCAGGCGGCGTTGCCTATAATTTTTGAGCGGTAATTCTGCTGCGAATCCCCTTTGGCTACCGAACGCGACACAAGGTCCGTACCCGAATTTTCCCCGTTTAATTCAACCTCAAATTCGGTATTCGCGACCTGCTTCCCGTCGGTCATCAAGGATTCTCTTATAATAAGCTTGGCGTTTTCCCCCACAACCGCTTTTGTCTTGCGGTTAGTGGAATCCACGCCCTTTATCTGCACCGACTCTATCTCAAGAACGGCGCCCTCTTCAAGAAACGCCTCGGTTACGGGATCGATTGAGCGCGTTCCGTCTCCTTCCCCCGTGCCTATGTGCTTTTCCTTATAGATAACGTGTGAGTTTTTTCCGAGGAAAAATCTGTGTATACCGTTATGTCTCGCTGTCTCGTGAGTGTCGGTGTGTACGCCGCAGCCGGCCACTATTACAATATCCGCATTTTCTCCCACATAAAAGTCATTGTACACCAGATCGTCAATATTACCCTTGGTAACGCAGGCGGGGATCGAAACGGTCTCCTTTTTTGTGTTGGGCTTGATTTTTATATCTATTCCGGGCTTGTCGGTCTTGTTTACAATATCTATATTTTCGGTAACGGCGCGCCCCGCGCACTGTCCGTTTTCTCTTATGTTATAAGCTCCCGCAAAGGTTCCCGTCCAATCGGAAACAACATTCAGCAGCTTTTCCGTTATAAGCTCCATTAACCTTTCCTCCTTGCTTTACTTATACCAATCCCATTTTAAACTGACGTAATACCCACAGTTTAAAATGGGATTGCTCCCATTACACTAATCCCACAGTTTTAAAAGGGATTAGTATTAATTTGCGGACAGCCGCTTCTTACCCCGTCGTTAAGCAGCGACGGCAGTACTTCCTCACGGGAGCCGTGACTCTTCACCTCTCCGCCGCTTATTACCACTATCTCGTCCGCCACCGACAAAATACGCTCCTGGTGCGAAATTATAACAAGGGTCTTGTCCTGCTTCCTCCGCAACTCGTCAAATACGGAAATAAGGCTGTTGAAGCTCCACAGGTCTATTCCCGCCTCGGGCTCGTCAAACACAGCCAGCTTAGACGGTCTTTCAAGCACCGTGGCAATCTCGATGCGCTTTATTTCCCCGCCCGAAAGAGCCGAATTTACCTCGCGGTTTATATATTCTCGGGCGCAAAGACCCACCTTGCTCAAAACGGCGCACAAGTTTTCCTCGGTACGGTTTTCCCCTGCCGAAAGCCGTATCAGGTCGCTGACGGTAAGCCCCTTGAACCTGACGGGCTGCTGAAAGGCGTAGCTGATGCCTTTTCTCGCGCGCTCGGTAACATTTGCCTCGGTTATGTCCTCACCGTCAAGCAATATCCTGCCCGACGACGGCTTTTCGATACCCGCTATAAGCTTTGCGATAGTGGTCTTTCCTCCTCCGTTGGGACCCGTTACCGCCACTAAACGGTTATCGGGCACGGTAAATGAAACACCCTTTAAAATCTGCTCGCCGTCGGGAGCGGACCATGTTATATTCTGAAGCTCTAACAATCAAGTCACTTCCTTTGTATTTTTTAAACGGTCTTGCCGCAATATCTTTCCGGTAAGCCTGATTTTGCCTGTATTATTATATACCATTTTAGTATAAATTGCAATAGCTTAAGAGGATTTTTTGAGCAATCTGCGCAACGTGACATCTTTATAAAGAACAAGCTCTCGGCATATAGTAGGTCATTATAATTATTTTTGATATTTCCGAGGAAATAAAGTGACCGTAATATTTCCGAAAAAACAACCTCTTTTTTTCAAAAAACACGTCAAAACCGAGGACCTGTTTTGTGCATAATGCGAATAAAAAAAGCTAAAACCCCGTCGAACACAAAAAACAAAAATATTATCACCTTAAATTTCACATAGGAAAAAACTATTGCCGACAATAAAAAATTTCAACTTGCTATATTGAAAAAAATGTGGTATTATTTAAACAGAATCTCCTAAGCAAGAAAAAAGGAAAGGATTTAATAAAATGAAAACCACCGATATTTTTAAAAAGAAAAGGGTTTTTTCCTTTGAGGTGTTCCCTCCCAAGCGCACAATGCCCGTTGAAACCATTTACAATACGCTTGACGAGTTAGCGGAGCTCAAGCCTGATTTTATTTCCGTAACCTACGGCGCGGGCGGCTCGGCAAGCTCATATACAATTGAGATCGCTTCAAAAATAAAAAAAGAATACAAGATCGAAAGCGTTGCGCATTTGCCTTGCCTGTATCTGTCCGAAGACGACGCTAAGGAGGTATTGAACCGCCTTGAAGACGAGGGAATAGAAAACGTTCTTGCCCTAAGAGGAGACCGTTCGCCCGATTTTGAGCCAAAAGACCGCTTTCATTACGCAAGCGACCTTGTTTCCTTTATCAAGGAAAATAATAAAAGCTTAAATATACTGGGCGCATGCTATCCCGAAGGGCATACCGAATCAAAGGACAGGATAGACGATCTGCGCAATCTGAAAAAAAAGGTAGACGCGGGGGCAAGTCACTTGGTATCGCAGCTTTTCTTAGACAACAACTATTTCTTTGATTTTCTGGAAAAAGCGCGTATCGCGGGGATAGAAACACCCATTGAAGCGGGTATAATGCCCGTTGTCAACAAAAAGCAGATCGAGCGTATGGCAAGCCTGTGCGGCGCTTCCCTGCCCGATAAATTCCTTAAGATAATGAACCGCTACGAAAACAACCCCGAAGCTATGCGGGACGCGGGAATTGCCTACGCGGTGGATCAGATAGTGGATCTTGTTACAAGAGGAGCGCAGGGAATACACTTGTATACCATGAATAATCCTTACATAGCGAAAAGGATCTCCGAGGCTGTCAGAACACTGATAGAAGCATAAAAAAGTAAAAGTAAAATTAAAAGAGGTGACCCAAAATCGGATCACCTCTTTTATTTGATTATAAAGCTTTGTTAATCAACGATTACTTAAGCTCTGCGAAGTACTTAATGGTTCTTACCATCTGAGAAGTGTAGGAGTTCTCGTTGTCGTACCAGGAAACAACCTGTACCTCGTACAAATCGTCCGCGATCTTAGCAACCATGGTCTGGGTAGCATCGAAGAGTGAACCGTATCTCATGCCGATAACGTCGGAGGAAACGATCTGATCCTCGTTGTAGCCGAAGGACTCGGAAGAAGCAGCCTTCATAGCAGCGTTAATGCCTTCCTTGGTAACGTCTGCGCCCTTAACAACAGCGGTAAGGATAGTGGTGGAGCCTGTGGGAACAGGAACACGCTGAGCGGAGCCGATCAGCTTGCCGTTGAGCTCGGGAATAACAAGACCGATAGCCTTAGCAGCACCTGTGCTGTTAGGAACGATGTTGGCAGCGCCTGCTCTTGCACGTCTGAGGTCGCCCTTTCTGTGAGGACCGTCAAGGATCATCTGGTCGCCTGTGTAAGCATGGATTGTGCTCATGATACCGCTCTGAATGGGAGCGTAATCGTTAAGAGCCTTAGCCATGGGAGCAAGGCAGTTAGTGGTGCAGGAAGCTGCGGAAATGATAGTGTCCTCAGCGGTAAGGGTGTTCTCGTTTACGCTGTATACAACGGTCTTAAGATCATTGCCTGCGGGAGCGGAGATAACAACCTTCTTTGCGCCTGCGTCGATATGAGCCTGAGATTTTTCCTTGGAGCAGTAGAAGCCTGTGCATTCCAGAACTACGTCTACGCCGATCTCTCCCCAAGGAAGATCAGCAGCCTTAGCCTCTGCGTAAATCTTGAGGGTCTTGCCGTCTACTGTGATAGTGCCTGCTTCGTCGTCGGCGGAAACAGTGTGCAGATTTTCGCCGATAGTGCCGCAGTAGCCGCCCTGAGCGGTATCATACTTTAAAAGCTGAGCTAACATGGAAGGCTTTGTAAGGTCGTTGATAGCAACTACCTCATAACCCTCTGCGCCGAACATCTGTCTGAATGCGAGTCTTCCGATACGTCCGAAACCATTGATTGCAACTTTAACTGCCATTGGAATAGTCCTCCTGAATTTTGTTTTATAAGTATGAGCTATCGGAAGCACCCCCAAAAAATATCAGAAATACAGCCGTCAAGCCCACGCTTTTTTATATTGGTTTTTACCTTTTAATATTATACTAAATTTTACCGAAAATATCAAGGGGTTTGACAAAAAAATAACAATTTTTTGTGTGTTTTTTACGTAAAAATTTATTGACAATCCAAACAAAATATTTTATAATATAAAAAATAACAAAACAGCCCTGATAAATACAGCATATTTTTGTCGAACTATACAAAATATTGTTTTATTTTTTGTAAGATAACGCAAAACGGGAAAGGAGTCTTGATAACCATGTACGAAATGAATCAAGTCTATATCGCAGGCGCTTACTATCCCGTATTGACTACCACTTACCTTAATCTGTCGGGCACTATCCTGTCCTATTCCGATGTTGCGGCTGTCGGAGACCTTGAAAATCTGACCTATCTTAATTTGAACAATACAAAGATCGACGACGTCGCCCCTTTATCCAAGCTAAAGGAGCTTACGATACTTTCGCTTAGCGGGAACAAAATTACCGACCCCTCTCCCCTTGCCGCTTTAAACCGACTTACATACCTTGATTTAAGGGGAAATCCCTTAAGACGCGACAGAACGGATATACTCGAAAACAGTCTTACCGTGTGCAATTTGGCTTATGACGTTATAAACGACGAGCTGAACATGCCAGTTGAAATAAATGGGAGTACTCATCTCAGCCTTGAAACCACCGAGCTTGAATTTACCGATACCGAGCTTACAAAAGAGGACTGCGTAAACATTTCGAGACTTGTAAATCTGAGCGAGTTAAGCATTACCCGCTGCAAGATCGCCAATATCGAGGCTTTGGGTGAATGTGAAAATTTATACAGGCTTAACTTAAACGAGGTTGATCCCTCCGATCTTAAGCTTATTTCAAGACTGTCCAAATTGGAAACGTTGGATATTTACAATTCTCATTTTACCGATCTTACCTCCTTGTCCGAGCTTACCTCATTGGAGCAGCTTGAGCTGAATGTTAACGAGATCGAGGATCTTGCGCCTCTTTCGGGGCTGTCAAATCTGCACGCCCTGTCGCTGAACGTCAACAAAATTTCGGATATAAGCGCGCTGTCAAGGCTTACGGGGCTTACAGAGCTGGAGCTTTGGGGAAATCGGATCTCCGATCTGTCACCTCTTGCTTCCCTTGTCCGTTTAAACAGCCTTAATCTGTTCGACAATCGTATTTCCGATCTGTCGCCTTTGGCAAATCATCTGCGGCTTACCAAGCTTAATTTAAAGAAAAATTCAATAACCGATATTACTCCCCTTGCCAATTTAAGAAGCTTAAGTAATTTATACCTTATCGCAAATCCGTTTTCTCCCGAGCAAAGGGAGGCTCAAAGGTTTTTGCTGCCCGACTGCAAGGTGTGGTGGTAAATAAAAAGGTCAAAAAACAAATCCCGCTTTCATACGAAATAAAGCGGGATTTTTTATGCTCAAAAATAATACGGCTGATTTAGCAAATTGCAAAAAATTTAAAAATCGCAGATCGCGTAGAAGCCTTCCTTGGGCTCGTGATTTTCATCAAAGAGCAGACCGCCGTTTTTTCTGCCCCTGACGGGGAAATAGTTAAGCCAGCAGGTGTCGTCCGCAGTGCCCCAGAATGTGACCGTTTCGATCTCATTTTTGTATTCGCGCAGTATCTTGAAAAATTCCTTAAATATCTTTGTCTGCCTTTTATACTGCTCAAAGGTGATCCCGTCGTGCATTTCGCTGTCGCCGCGGGCATAATTGGAAACATCATGCTCGGTTATTTGCAGCTTATAGTCAAGCTTTGCGTATTCCTCGATACCTCTTTTTATTTCGTCAAAATCAACGCTGTGGTTCAGGTTCAGATGGCACTGCAAGCCTATGCCGTCTATACGCGCGCCGCTGTCCCTTATTTCATTCACCTTTCTGATTATCTTCTCTCTTTTTATGGGGTCAAATTCGTTGTAGTCGTTGTAGAAAAGCGCGCCGCCGACATATTTGGCGGCAATTTTAAACGCCTCGTTAAAATAATCCTCACCCACGATCTCAAGCCACTGAGTTTTTCTCAGATAGCCGTCCTTATCGTCAAGAATACCCTCGTTGATACAGTCCCAGCAGTAAATGTCGGGGTATCTTTCCGCCAAAGCTTTAACGTGATTTTCAAGCCGCCGCAGAAGCGTTTCTCTGTCGGCGTTTTGGAACAGCCATTCGGGGTTTGCTTGGTGCCATACAAAATTGTGACCTCTGACGGGGATATTGTTTGCCCTTGCGAAGCCGTATATTTTGTCAGCGTCATCAAAGGTGAACTTTCCCTCCTCGGGCTCGGTGGCGTCGAATTTCATGGCGTTTTCGCAGGTTATGCTGTTGAAGTGCTTTAAAATTAGGTCTTTGCAGGTATCAACGCTTTCAATGTTTACCGCTGCGCCGATCTTGAAGTAATCCTTGTATATTTCCTTTAAGCTTAATTCCACTTTGCTTTCTCCTTTTTGATCAATTGAATCCGTTGAGATTATATTAACACAAAAAAGGATAGGGGGCAAGGGCGGAATTTTTAATAAAAAAACGGGGTTGTTTTTGGTTGAATTAACAGTGACATTATTTGTAATTCGCTCAGCGGCAAATTATATCATTTTGTGTTTGCGTTTCTGGTTATTTCACGGCAACTTTGAACATCACTGGAAAGTGCTTTAGCCGCTATGTTTATAAAACACAGCATCATTATATCGAAACCAAGATATAAAATATAAAAGGTTGCCAATGATTCATTCACGTCCATAATTGGACTAATGGAAAAAAAGAGACCTACCATACCTATTATATAAAATATACGCACAGTTAAAAAAGCCCATCTTTTATACAAAAACATCATAGCGGCAAAAAATATATTTAGTCCCAAACCAATAGCAGACCCGACAATTATTCCAATTTTTATATTATTTATATAAATTGAAGGAAGATATGCAGATAGTAACTTTTCCAGTGTTATAATATCTTGTATAGATAATATTGTTGATATTAACGAAAGAACGCCCAGGGTCAAATAAATAACTCCGGTTACAATAATAAATTTTTGTTCTTTCGGTTCAAGAATTGGACAATTTTTTTTAGTATATACATTTACAGGTGATGTTGCTGCAGTACTGCTATTAGATTGGTTTACTTTTTTTGTAAAAAACATTTTTATGTACCCTCTTTCATAATTTATTGCCCGTACTTTACTGTTTTTTTGTTATTATACCATATATTAAGTCAACAAATCATTGATAGAAGTCTATTAAGCATTGACTTGATATATGGTATAATTAAAATAAACATACCTTAAAGACAACAAAAGGCGGCAGACATAAAAATGAGCTACTACGATTTCGGCGATATACTAAAAACTCTGCGAAAAAACAACGGTCTTACCCAAAGCGAACTTGGCAGGCATGTAGGCTTATCCAAAGCGGTAGTAAGCAAGTACGAAACGGGAATAGGCTACCATAACTTTGAAACGCTTATCCGCATAGCAAAATATTTCGGAGTGACCACCGATTACCTGTTAGGCGAGGAAAAGGGAAAAACGGTTGACGTATCGGAGCTTACCGAAAGCCAAGCGGAAATTATTCACCGCACCGTCGCCGAATTTGCCAAAGCAAACAAAAAAAGTCACCGTTAGCATTGAACGCTTGAACGGTGACTTTTTATTATTGAAACGTTAAATTACAGGTCAACCTTCGGCATGCCGTCAAAGCCTGCCTTTAATTCCTCGTCGGTGGGGATATGATCGCTCATCTGTCCGTCGTTGAACCTCTGATAAGCCACCATATCAAAGTAGCCCGTGCCCGTAAGACCGAACAGGATAGTCTTTTCCTCTCCCGTTTCCTTGCACTTGAGCGCTTCGTCTATGGCAACACGGATAGCGTGGCTGCTTTCGGGAGCGGGGAGTATGCCCTCTATTCTCGCAAACTGCTGCGCCGCCGCGAATACCGCCGTCTGCTCAACGGAGCGTGCGGTCATCAGACCGTCGTCGTAAAGCTGTGAAAGAACACTGCTCATGCCGTGATAGCGCAAGCCGCCCGCATGGTTGGCGGAGGGGATAAAGCCGCTTCCCAATGTGTACATTTTTGCGAGAGGACAAACCATTCCCGTGTCGCAGAAGTCGTAAGCGTATTTTCCTCTGGTCAAGCTGGGGCAGGAAGCGGGCTCAACCGCGATAATTTCGTAATCCTTTTCGCCTCTGAGCTTTTCGCCCATGAAAGGAGAAACAAGACCGCCCAAGTTGGAGCCGCCGCCCGCACAGCCTATGATCATATCGGGCTTAACTCCGTATTTGTCCAAAGCTGCTTTTGCTTCCAGTCCGATAACGGTCTGGTGTAAAAGTACCTGCGAAAGCACCGAGCCCAGAACATAACGGTAACCCTCGCTTTTTACCGCAACCTCCACCGCTTCGGAAATAGCGCAGCCCAATGAGCCTGTTGTACCGGGGTGCTCCGCGAGAATTTTTCTGCCCACCTCGGTGGTGTCGGAGGGAGAGGGGGTGACGTCCGCGCCGTAGGTTCTCATGACCTCGCGTCTGAAAGGCTTCTGTTCATACGAGCATTTAACCATGAACACTTTACAGTCAAGTCCAAGATAAGCACACGCCATTGAAAGCGCAGTGCCCCACTGTCCCGCGCCGGTTTCGGTGGTAACGCCCTTTAAGCCCTGCTTTTTGGCGTAGTACGCCTGCGCTATGGCACTGTTGAGCTTGTGGCTACCCGAGGTGTTGTTGCCCTCGAACTTGTAGTAAATTTTCGCGGGGGTGTCCAAGGCTTTTTCAAGACAGTAGGCTCTTACAAGGGGAGAGGGACGGTACATTTTGTAAAAGTCACGTATCTCATCGGGAATGTCGATATAAGGCGTGGTGTCGTCAAGCTCCTGCTTGGCAAGCTCCTCGCAGAATACCTGCGACAGCTCCTCCAAGGTCATGGGCTTCAGGGTGGCGGGATTAAGCAGGGGAGCGGGCTTGTTCTTCATATCCGCTCTTACGTTGTACCACTGCTTGGGTATCTCGTTTTCGGAAAGATAAATTTTGTAAGGGATCTTTTCCATATTGGTTTTTCCTTTCATTATATCAATTTTTTGTTTTGCCGCGTATCGCGCCTCTTTAAAAGTAGTATTGTACAAAAAACAAAAAATCCTGCCCTAAACATAGGACAGGATTTATTTTCCTGCGGTACCACCTAAATTCGCCGAATGACGCGCTCTTCTTACGTACATTGTGCATATCAATACGCACTTTATACGCTGTCCGATATAACGGTCGGCTGCCGTCGCCCCTAACACACCTTATTATAATATAAAGTATGATCGGTTTGCCCTCACAAGCCCATTCGTCTTCCCCTCAGTTCCGCCTTGCACCCAACGGCGGCTCTCTGTGTCCGATAAAAGAAGATTACTATCCTTGCTCAACGGTTATATTATTTCATTTATTTTAACATTTTTTGCCGGAGTTGTCAATATGTTTTTCATGTTTTTATTTATTGTTTTTTAAATAATCCACCAACGGCATTATATGTTTCCTTTCTGAAATGTCAAAGGAGCTTTCGATAGCCTTCGCCATATCCGTCAATGCCGTTTTTCTTTTTCAACATTGACGCAAAGCCTTTCATCATGATCTTATCGATCAAAACAGCTTTTGTCAAGCAGAAAATAACTGTCATTAGCCAAAAAAATATATGATAATACCTGGGAATTAAAAATTTTACCCCGATTTAAATGTAAAATCGGGGTTTTATGTATTATGTATACGTTCTGTATAAATAGATCACTTTTTAAACACAATAGAAATCAAATCAAAAAGGTTTCTTTGGTCAAACACGTTTGAAAACCAGTCCTTATAGGGGTGATTTATCTTCAAAAATACGCTGTGTCTGCCGCAGACATTTTCCACTACCGCCTTATACTCACCGTCATGAGTATCGGTTTTGCAAACTCCGATCTCCTTACCGTCCTCGCCGTCAATGAGGATATGTATTTCGGCGGGACAGCCCAAACCCGTTACCAAAGCGGAAAATTCCATTGTTTTGCTTGAATAGTCCTCTCCGAAATCAAAATACTTAAATCCTATAACGCTTCCCGTTTTAATATTGGTAACCACGCGGGTAAAGCTGTCCTTTTCCGTTACAAGACAGGTGTCCTTAAGCACACAAGCAATCTCGGCGGGGGTTATCTTATAAGGGTTCAGGGAGTCCTCAAAACCCAAAGAGGTCATTTCCACCTGCGGAATGATGCCGTCGGGGAGAATTTCGATTTTTTCCACACAGGCGCGGCGGGACATTATGCTGCCGTTAGTCATGCGGTGGTAAAAAACATACCACTGTCCGTTAATGCAGCAAACGGAGCCGTGATCGTTTCCGCCGGGGTAATCAACGCCGTTGTCCACTATGGTGCCCATACGCTTAAAAGGACCCTGGGGCTTGTCGGCAATTGCGTAATCCAGCCTGCTGCCTATTCTCGGGGAGTATATGAGATAGTATTTTCCGTTTATTTTTCTCGGCGAGCAAGCCTCAAAGTAGTCGGCAGGCTCCTTTCCTTGGGGGATAATATCCTCGATATAAGAGCCCTTGACTATTTCGCACATGTTTTCGCCGTTTATTTCGTTGAAGTGAGATTTTTCAAAGCCGTAATAGACATAAACGCGTCCGTCATCGTCCACAAGCACTCCCGGGTCGGTATAAATACCGTCGTCTCCCGCGTCGGCTTCGTCGTAGCGGTATTTGTCCAGCAGTTTAAAGGGACCCTCGGGCTTGTCGCTTACTCCCACGCAGCCCTTTGAACCGAGAATATAGGCGTAAAGATAGTATTTTCCATGGTTGCAGACAACATCGGGAGCGTACAGCTCTCTTTCCGTCCACGGTGTATCCGAAGGGTGGTCACGGTCGGGCATGGTGTGGAAGCTGTCGCCGTGGCACCGCCAGTTATTGAGGTCGTTTACGGGCGCTGACCACACCTTCAGCTTGTAGTCGCAGAAGTTCTCACAGCTTACACGGTCATGGGAACCGTAAATGTATACGCGGTCGCCGAATACTCGCGGCTCACCGTCGGGAATGTATTCCCAAAGAGGAAGAATAGGGTTTGGCATATTGTTCTCCTTTTCAAAATAGGTTTATTGACTTTATTTTAGCATATTTAAAAGCGCGGTTCAATAATTTTATTGCCAAGATTGGGTGGCACTAAGACAATTTTGTGCTTAGTATTTCTTGCCGCGCGGAACGCGCGCGGCTCGAAATACGTCCGACGTTCCTTTCCGACTCTGTCGGAATTTTTTGCTTCGCAAAAAAACGGAACATCGGACACGTTTGTGCATTACGGTATGTGAGTTTTGACGTGTGGAACGCTCGTAGCTCGAAATACGTCCGACAACCCTTGCCGACGCTGTCGGCATTTTTTGCTTCGCAAAAAACCGGTTTGTCGGACACGTTTGTGCATTACGGAAAGTTGATTTTGGAAAGTTGATTTTGGTAAAGTCAAGTAGTAAATGCAAAAAATCCTATAAAAGCCCATAAATTCAGCATTTTGCACAATTTATAGCATCGTTTGATGTTTGAATAGTATATATAAAATTCAAGATCAGCTATTTTTTTAAAAAATTTCATTAAAATAGGCAATTTTGGGTACACCAAACTAAGGCATACCCAAAATTGCCTTTTTTCTATGACATTCCGTCAACTTATTCAGTTAAAAGTATTTCACCCCGTCAGTTTCATCAATTCCTCATTAAATCTTGAAGCTGCGGTATCATATTCAAATATTTCCCGTGGATATTCGTTCATCCACTCCTCCAGTGCGGCAATTTCTTCTTCACTGGTCATCATAAAGCTTTCACCCTTTGGATACCACCGCCGCACCATTTTATTCAAATTTTCATTGCTTCCACGCTCATAACTGCTGTACGGGTGGCAATAGAAAACCTTTGTCCGCTTTTCGCCTTTCTCGGATTTCTCCATACCGTTACAATCCATAAATTCTGCTCCATTGTCTACCGTTATTGTGCTAAACACTTTCTTAAAAAGATCAGTTCCAAATTTCTTTTCAAGCTTGTCCAATTCACATACAACACTGTTGGTTGTTTTGCTCGGCATAAGACGAACGATCTCACGGCGTGTTTTTCTCTCGGTCAACACTAAAAGCACTTTGGGTGTTGTTTTTGTTCCGACAACACAGTCCATTTCCCAGTTGCCAAAAGTTTCTCGAGTATCTATTTCATCGGGTCTTTGCTCTATGCTGTCACCCTTTGACGGACGTACTTGCTTAACTTTATTATATTTGCTTTTCTTTTTATTCTTTTTCACTGGAAGATCCTTATTGGATAGATGCAGAAAGAGCCCTTCATCTATGTATCTGTACAGAGTGGTCGGAGAAATTGTTGTCTTAAAAGGTAATTTTTTTCTTTTTATTTCTCCCAACACCGCTTTAGGAGAATACTTTTCATTTATGATCTTATTTTCTATGTATTCTGCAAATTCCATATCAGAACCGATTTTAAGCGGTGCGCCCTTGGCTTTTAAGTTTTCCTTATACTTATCATTAGCTATATCGGGAGAATATTCATCGGAAAAAGTATAGTCATCTCCGTTGAGCCTTGTGTATCTGCCCCTATGCAGCTCACGATACACGCTCGACTCATCTTTACCAAGATGTTTAGCCATTTCTTTGACAGGAACCTTCGCTCTGTCCCACGCTTCTATTTTTAACCTTTCATTTAATGTAAAGTGAGTAAAATGCTCTCTCGGCTTTCTCTTTTTAGTTTTTATGCGTTTATTTGTACAAGTCTTTTCCATTTGATCTTCTCCTTTCCCAATCAGTTCAATATAACAAAATGTGCTACATATATCCGTGTTACCTTTCTGAAAAGAAAAGTGGATATATGTAGCACAATTATATTACAATTTAGGTTTAGATGATTTTTTCTTATGTTCCGAGATTTTGTTTTCGGATTTCTTATCATTTAAACCGCCTTTCTCTTTTTCCTGTTCCGCCTTTCGCTGTAATGTTTCTGCTTTAGCTGCTACAAACGCTTTCGCCAATTCAGGGTGTTCTTTAAGGACTAAGTTTGTAGTAGATATAACCTTTGATCTTTTTGCAGCAGTTTCTATCGCTGTATTATATGATTCTATTAAAGTATCATATTCTTTTTTAGGTATTGTGACAGTTTCTTTTGACAAATTTTTGCCCTGTTGTTCAGAATAATCTCTTAGTTGGGCATTTTTTCCTCTTTCCATACTATCGGCAAAAATTTTTGTTAAATGTTCATATTCTGAATACTTTCCTATTGAAGCCAGCACCAAAGCGTCTCGAGTATATCCTGCGTGTTCTGACAATAGTTCTCTTTCCATTGGAAAACCATTTTTATTGGCAAATTCACAAGCAAAAGTGATTACTGTACGTGTGTTCCCCTCTCTGAAAGGGTGCGCTTGCCAAAGTTCAGCTATGTTTTTTGCAAATTGTTCTGATTTTTCATTTAAATTTAATTTTTGCCAATCTGTTTTTTGAAGCTTTTTTATACAGTTATTCACATCTTTTTTTATTTCGGTCGGGTAAGAATATGTTACAGACAAACCTCCAAGAACTCTTTCGTGTTTAATCACTTCTATTTCTCGTTCCTGTCCTGCCCAAGCATAAATATCCCCAAAAATAAATTTATGGAGATTTTTTAGGCTGTCATAATCAAAACCATTTTCAAATATTTTCTCAATTTCATTAGGCATTGATAATTTAACAGCAGTGATATTTCGTTCAACCTCATCAAGTTTTTCATCATCACGAATATTAAATTTATTAATCAAGACATTTGTGTCCGGATAGCAATAGAAGTCATGCATATTTTTTTTCATATCTTGTAATCAAAATAGTTAATATTTCGGATACCTCCAATTTCCCATCAATGTATAGCTGCATAAGCTCCATACATTCATCTGTCGGAGGAAGTGCGTCCAAAGTTGATAAAGCAATTGCATCCTTTATAATTTTTTCCCTTTGCTCACGGGTAGTATCTTTTATTAAGCAACTCATACACTTTTGAACCTTTCTATCATCATTTTTCATCTGTTATTATTATACTACAAAATACGGAAAATAGCAAGAGTAGTACAACAATATTTTGTAATTTTTACTATTCTGAAAAGAAAAATGGGCATTATAATCAAACTATCACACTAAATCCGCCAAACTTGCAAATTCGAAGATCTAAGCGAAAATTTTTCTTTCAAGTCCACTTGGTAATAAACAAGTACAAGTTAAAAATTTATCATTAACTTTTTTTCTTTTCAGTAAAGTAAAATCTTGGTTAATATATAGACCTTTAATTTTGGGGACTACCCCCTTTGAAAAAAATTTTTGACCGTTTGTGCCGAAATTTTGACTTTTCGTGCCAAAGGTATTGATTTTTACGTTTTGATATGGTAACATTATTGTGTATATACTTCTTTTTTCGCCACTCTTTTTCAAAAAAAGAAGTAAAAAAAATACCACCGCCTTGACAAAACGCCCTTTCGGTGGTATTATTGGAAACACAGGAAATATTATAAACGGACAAATTCGCACTTTGTCCCGCCGCAGGACTGCTTTTACAAGAAGGCAGCCCTATTTTTTTGCCGCAGCTGCGCTTACGTATCGGACGGTGGGGAACGTAACACACCACTGTGTAATGATTGTCGCCGTAAACACGTCTATTGTTGAGCGTTTTTATCTTGTGCTTACAGATAACGTTCTTCTTTGTCAGCTGCGCCACGATTTCAATAGCTTTAGATCTCGATGTTCCGATGAGCTTCGCAAGATCGTTGTAGCTGTTCCAACACCGACCGAGGGTAGGGGAGAGGGAACGGCAGATAAAAAGATACGCACGGAGCTGAACGGGAGTAAGCTGTTCATTCAGAATATGCCTTTGCACGAAAAAGTATCCTCTTGAAGCAGTAGGCAGCTTTAGTGTGTAGTAGATCATACCCGTGCTGTTGTTTTCGTAAAGACAGCGGCGGCAAATTATCAAACCTTTGTCGGAGAGGGAAGCGGTTATTTTGCTGACAGTCTGCGTTGTCTTTATCCCGCACTTCTTGGCGATTGTGCTTTGTTTTACACAAACGGTATCACGTCCCGAAGCATAGATACTTGAAAGATAGAATAAGACCGCCAACTCTTTGGCGGTCAAATTCATTTCCAGTATTTCATTTGGAAGTTTTATGTATGATAATTTCATTTTAAATCCTGTTCCTTTTTTACTTTTTGTTTTTCTATAAGATTATCAATATAATTTCCGTTGGTAAGTGACTGATGAGTTTCTTGTAATTTCAAAAGCGCACTTTGTCTTTTTTGCAATTCACTCATTGAGGCGTTGACCTTGGAAAGCGATTTTATATTTTCACTGTACTGATTTTTAAGCGGCGTTAGATCTTCAATGCTTGAGATATTAAATTTTNCCATCGTTTCTTTAGCAGNTGCAAGCTTGGNNGTAAACATAGCGTCTCCACGCTTATCTTTATTTGAAAAATAAAACTCCGCTTTAGANATCACATCACGCATACTNGATTGCATTTCCGTGATTTCGTTAAGAGAGTTTTGCTGCTGTAAGATATTTGCTCCCGATTTTTCGATCAAACTTTCAAGCTCCGCTGCCGAATTTATATGCTCACGGTTTATAAAATTTATTTGANTGGCAAGCTCGTTAATGTGCCAATCATTGTTAATGGAATAACTTTTGGCAGGATTATATTTCTTGGGGATTTTGTTTCCCGAAAAAATAATCGTGACAGTTCGCTGTACTCCGATGTAAAACTCACGTTCAATTCCTACAGTGGTTTTAATTTTTTCTTCGGTCTTGTTTACATAGGATTGTTTATCGGCTATTCTCTTTATCAGATTTTCTTCCGTGTACTCATCGCCCAAAGTTTTTGTTCTGACTGCACGGGCTTCGGGATCGTCCGAGGGTTTGATTGAAATATACTTTCCTTTTCTTACAATGTAGCCTTTTTCTTTCAGNAAGTTGAGCAGATCATCTAAATCCTTTGCAACGTACACAAGCCTGTCGATTGTCAATGCAAGCTCTTTCCTCCAAGTGAGTTTGACAGGCTTGTATTTTTTTGCAATNTCTCTTGCATTANTNACCGCCCATTCGGGAACGTGTAATCCGTCAATGTCATCNACTACACTGATACCTTCTTTTCGTAAACCGTCTGCAATNAAATTTATTTTTTGCTCNTCGCCGATTTTNATGTAGCGGAAATCTGACTGTATTCTGTTTTCCAAATCGGAAAGTCNGCGGCTTTTTTCTTCAACTTCTTGTTGTAATTCCTTAGAATGATTTATTAACAAATCCAAATCTGATTTTTTCATTTCATTAGGTTCAATGTTTGATTTTCTATAAAGCTCATTTATTTTTTTCTGCGTGGCTTTCAAATTATCCTGCGCCGATTTGTATTCGTCAACAAGCATATGCGGACGGCTGATATTTTTTCTTTCAATTCCAAGTCCGTATTTTTTTGCTATCTCTTTCATTATTTTTTTCTCGTTATCCGCCCATTGCTGTCGTTCGGTCAGCTTTTTTGTTTTTGCGGTAACGTCCATTTCTTCCATAGCTTTTTTGAGCGAAACTCTTGTTTCNAGTCCTCGGCTTTGATTATGTGCAACNGGNACGAAGCTNATGTGAAGATGTGGGGTAGCTTCGTCTAAGTGCATTACAGCGTTGAATACAATTAAGTTGGGGTTTCTTTTTTCAAAATTTTTCATATAATCGTCCAACATCTTTTTTGCAACTTCTCCGCCCTCAGTTCCAACTGCNCANTTNTCAATNTTNCCAAACTGTANAACNGCTTCGTAGAATAATTTTTCTTGNTTNCTGTTTTTAATATGCTCGTAGTAATCNTTTATAACTCTGTCTGAACGTTTTTGTTTNGCNTTGTATTCTTCAAGAGCCTTACCGAAAGTTTCTTGATANANTTCCTTTAAATCNTTTTTTACATAGGTGATATTATCAGCGATCTTATCTTTGTTTACATTCTTGGCAACGAAGTCACGGTTATTGTGCTCAATAACTCCTGCATCTACCCTTACCGATAAACTTACCGCACCCATACGATCCTCCTTTTCTTTTCAGCAAAGTAGCGGCTTNTTCTTTCACAATTTCATCACNGAAAGGTTGCGTNCTTATAATCCCTTTGGTGAACGCAGCGTTAAACTATGTTTCAATAATTCCAAACAATTTTTACAGTGTTTTTCTCAACTATTTTTCGGGGGTTCGCCAAAGTGATTATACCCAATAATCACTTTTGACAAAAAACGTAGTTTTTCATCAAAAGTGATGTATTGGGTTAGGGGACACCCCTAAGNCCCCGACCGCACATTTNCAANGTNAAATGAAATNAAAATCCCNAAAGAATTTTGCAAAACCTCAAAAAATATTTTTNGNTTTTCACAAATTCATCACAATGATTTTTCTTTCAGTGCGGTAAAAATTTTTGCAAATTTTTTCTTAGGGGNANNCCCTAAAACCCTTNTTATTTTTTATCGCTTCGGCGATTTATGNGTAGGNTTTTTCTNCGCTTTTTCCGTTGGTGCTTCAACTTTTNTCTTTGAAACCTCTGCAGGNGCTTCAATNTTTTTGCTNAACTCCNGCACTCTTTTTTTCAAAAGNTCNTTCCAATCCTTAACGCCTTCCTCNGACAATTTTCTTCCNGCNGACTTAAAACCGTTGACCTCNTTAAACTTTCTTCCGCTCTCATCGTTGTCAACGCAGCTATAAANTTNAAGNCCNTTGGCTTCAAATTTTTTCAANGCGTTAGGTTTTAATCCGCCCATTGATACCAATAAACTGTCCTTAATTTTTTCGGGATCGGCTAACATTTTGAANGACAATAANTCNATNGTNCTTTCAAANGCGTAAACTTTTTTCGGTGTGCCGATTGCATACTGAAANGAATTTTCCTCNCCTGATCCNGCTATTTTTTTAAANCGTTTANATGTATTTGTGCCGTGAATTTCNGCACCNACTATNTTNCCGTCCATATCCTTCCGAACNAAAACGGCATTGCCTTTTGCAAANTGTTCATTGCCNTCCTTGTCTTTATATCTTACCGAGCCTTGATATAAAAGNTTTTTNTCTACAAGCTCNTGNACAAGNTTGGCATCNATATTGCGCTCCTTNATAAGATATGCAAAAACTCTTTTCTTTTCGTGTTCATTGATAGGCATTTCCAATTCAGTGCCTTGATTTTTTTCTTGTGATTTTATATGATGCGCTTCTGCTTCATTAAGTTTTTCAATCACGGCATCGCTTGACACTTTTGCGGTAAGCGGCATTGGATTGATTTCTACAATGTCTTGTACGCTTGAATAAGTGTCGGGCAGATTGAATTTGAAAGTATACGGCTCTTTATCAACATTTTCTATTGAAATTATAACAGAGTCAAGGTGTGATATTCCTGCCTTATCATCATTCCTGCTGCTGTTAAACCATGCATCAGTAGCTTTCACAAGTGCTGCATTAAATTCAGTAACCGTATATTTTCGATTAGTTTCAAAGCCCATACTTTTTACATCAAATCCATTGGTGTGAGAGCCAAGAACAGTGATTAAACTTGTTTTTTTCTTTATTTTCTTTTGCTTTGTTGCTTATTGTTCGTTTTCGCATAGGTCAACCTCCGTTTGTTGTAAGAAAAAATTTACAAGTTGAGTATAAAAAAGTTGCTACAATAACGGACGCACTCAAGAGATCACGAAAAAATATTTAATTGTAGTGGCAATCCTGCCAAGAAATAACCGAATGCGCCCGTTGTTGTAGCAACCGCCCCACGGCTTGCGCTCACTCGGCTACGCCGATTGAACGCAAGCCGTGGGGCAATGTTGAGAAATTCTTTTGTGGAAAATGACAAAAAAATAAAATGCAAGAGCAAAAACTCTCGCATTTTGCGATTACTAAAGA
>JAAVIG010000012.1 GCA_014796735.1 Oscillospiraceae bacterium | reverse complement strand
CTTGGAATTTATCGCACATATTTCCGATATGTTAAGGCTGAGACTTAAAATTATGGATTTAAATCAAAAATAAGCGGCAATAATTTTGCTTATTGCCGCTTACTTTTACGTTTTGTTTATTTTGCACAAAATTTTGCGAGTTTTCCACACTTTCAACAGGCTGTTGAAATTTTGGATTTTGCGTGTCAATTTTTTGGGTTTTGCGTGTCAGACAACAGTCCTACGTCGAAGCCGGGGCGATTATTTTTTTGCTTTATATAAACAACACAAAGCAGTCTGCCAAGCCGAGGCAAACTGCTTTGTATTTATGTCAAGGGAGAAATTTAATGAAACCTTCGGAATTTTACTTGCTTTCGGTAAGGATAACCTCAATATCGATAACCCTGCTTCTTGTTATACTGCCGAAATAACCGTTGCTGTCGGAGGAACTTCTCGATACGGTAACCGTTATCTTATCCCCCGCGGACATTCCCTTTGTGATGTTCTGAACCTCGGTAACGCTGGAAACCTCAACGCCGTTGACGTTAGTTATAATATCGCCGATCTGAAGCCCGCTATGTGCAACGGGAGCGTCCTGATTTATATCGGTAACAAGCAGTCCTACCGTGGAAAAGCCGTAGATCTGCGCGGTATACTGATTTAATTGTAATGTGGTAATGCCCAGTGCGGGTCTGCCGGTAACATAGCCGAAGTTGATCAAATCGCTTATTACAGGCTTAGCCTCGTTTATGGTGATCGCAAAGCCTAAGTTTTCTATGCTGCTGTCATTGGCGACAAGCTTTGAGTTTACAACGCCGATAACATTTCCGTACATATCGAACAGTCCGCCGCCCGAATTGCCGGGATTTATCGCGGCGTCCGTCTGAATGGAGCTTAGCTCGTAGCCGCCTTCTTCGTTGGCGTAACGGTTAAGTCCCGAAATAATACCTCTTGTAAGGGACTTGTTAAGCCCTGCGGGGTTTCCGATAGCGGCAACGTCCTGACCTATCTTCAGGCTGTCGCTGTTGCCGAGAGGAGCCGCGGTAAAGGGCTGTTCGCGGCTTATCTTAAGCACCGCAAGGTCGGTGGCGCTGTCCGAGCCTATCACTTCCGTTTCTATTTCTTCTTCATCGCTGTACTTGTCGGATATGATGACCGACACCTTATCCGCGCCGCTTACAACATGGTAATTTGTGATAATGTAACCGTCGGTGGTAAAAATAATTCCGCTTCCCGTGCCCTGCTTTACATAATCGGTGTTGGAATTGGTATAACCGTTGTTTTCAATGTAGTTATTGACAACGACAACGCTTTCGTTTACCCTGTCAAACAAGTCCTCATAGCTGTAAGTGCGGGTGGTATTGATATTAGCCATATTTGCAAGCGAGGACAGATCGTCGGTTACTTCAACCTCCGGTCTTACGTATTCGGGTGTGGTTGCGGGAGCTTCCGTGCTTATGTCGGGAGCATCATTATTGTCGGGAGTGTTCGGAGTCTTTGGAGCGTCGGGATCGGTTCTGCCGTCATTAACGGCGGGAATATCGTAATCCATCCTGCTTGCCAGATAGGAGCCGCCGAAGCCGCTTGCGCCGCCGAATACGATCGCCGCAGCGATAACACCGACAATAAGACCTGTGCTTGTTTTCTTTTTCTTGGGGGGCCTAGGGGATTGATTCTGATACTGTCCGTATTGTCCGTTGGGATCGGTGGAGAAATTATAGGGTGGCTGATAACCGTTATTTTCGTACATATGAATTACTTCCTTTCATAATTCAAATTAAGAGCGTTTGCGGATCTCGCTTTTCTTTTTATGATTGAATTATAATCTTACATTGTGAAAAAAACGTGTCGGAATATTTAAGTGTTGGTAAAAGTGAGGGGAAAAGAAGCTGCGCTTAATATGAAGAGAACTTCACCGTTCAATACACCCCAACGCGATCCCGCACTCGATCCTTTTCTTCTGCATTTCACAAGCCAGCCTATTGGGAATCTGCACATCTCCCTCATACTGGAACGAATTGGCGTTACACCCGCCCGAGCAGTAAAACCTTGCCCAGCAGTCGGAACACCCCTGCTTGCTGTAAATATGCGTTTTCGCAAAGTAATCCTTGATCTTATTATCTATTATCCCATCTGATATGTTGCCCATTTTCCAGTCATCCATACCTACAAACTGGTGGCAGGGAAAAACATCACCGTCCGGCGTTACCGCAACATACTCGTTTCCGCAGCCGCAGCCTCTCAGCCTTTTGATAGCACAAGGACCTTGATCAAGGTCTATTTTAAAATGGAAAAAGTTAAATTTATCCGGATCGTTTTTCATAATTTCGTAAAGTCTGTCGTACTCGTCAAAAATCCTCGGCAAGTCCTCTTTAGTCAAGGCGTAAGGGAACTTTTGATCCGTCACCACGGGCTCCACCGACAACTGCTTAAACCCAAGCTCCGCCATATGCAGCACATCGTTGGCAAAATCAAGGTTATATTTGGTAAATGTACCCCTTAAGTAGTAGTCTGTCCGACCCTCTTTTGTTCTACCCTCAACTAACTTTTTAAATTTAGGCACTATTACATCATAGCTTCCCTTGCGGTTGGGAGTAACTCTTATACGGTCATTGACGTCCCTTCTCCCGTCCAGTGACAAAACGCAGTTGGACATCTCGCGGTTGATGTACGCTATCTTTTCATCGTCCAGCAGCATACCGTTGGTGGTAATGGTAAACCGAAAATTTTTCCCGTGCTGTTTTTCAATGCTTCTTGCATAATCCACCGTCCGGACCACCGTATCCCAAGCCATAAGCGGCTCTCCGCCGAAGAAATCCAACTCCAGATTTTCCCTGCCAAAGGATTTTTCGATAAGGAAATCGATAGCTTTCTTGCCCGTTTCGGGGGTCATTATCTTTCTGCCCGTTCCGAAATCTCCGGTTTCCGCAAAGCAGTATTCGCAACGTAAATTGCAGTCATGAGAAACGTGCAGGCACATTGCTTTAATGGGCGCGTTCAAGGTCTTATCCGCGTACTGTCTGTACTCGTCCTCGGAAAACAGCGTTTTTTCCTTATAAAGCTGCTCTAATTCCTCCAGACATTCCTTGATCTCGTCCATATCGTATTCGGGAAGCTTTTCTTTTAATTCCTCGGCTGTGATTCCAAGACCTTCTCCGTTTTTTTCGGGGCAGATAAAGTCTAACATTTTATAAATCATTTCATCAACCAGATGTACCCCGCCGCTGTTTATATCAAGGACAATGTAATTGTCGCCCTGTTTATATTTATGTATTCTTGTTTCCATATATTATAGTATTCCTCCCTGCATGTAATACTAATATCTGTTTAAAAAGTGAATAAAATGGCTTTTTAAACAGATATTAGTGCTTAGGGTGCAACTCTGTTTTGACGGTAGACTTTGTTATATTTTGTCTACCGTCAAAACAGAGATTAGTATAATCCCTTTTAAAACTGTGGGATTAGTATAAAAAGCAAAGGGAGAGTTTAACTCCCCCATAGCGTTTTTGAAATATTTGTTTACTTATTAGCCTCGCAGGACTGATTGGCAACGGTGCAGGAGGTCTTGCACGCGGACTGGCAGGATGTCTGGCACTTGCCGCAGCCGCCCTTTGCCGCTGTTTCCTTAAGGTTAGCCTTGTTTACTGTTTTGATGTGCTTCATATCTTTATTTCCTTTCGTTTGTATATTGTTTGGTTGGCATTAAAACCCTATTGCTGTTTATTATAGCATATTATGACTTATTTTGCAATAGTTAAACGGGGATTTTTTTAAATTATACAACCATGTCTTCGTTATCGACTTCTGTTGTAACCTCCGTATCTTCATTCGGCATATCGGGATTTTCGGCAGCAGTTTCGGGCGTAACGCCGGTAGCATAATTATTCACATAATAATCAAGAAGAAGATCAAGCGTAAAAAACCTTTCTGCGCGCCAGCCCTTGTCGGTAAGCACAAATTTACATTCGTAATCATTCTTTTCGTACTCGTCCTTTTTATCGGGATCAAAGACCTCGTATCCCGACGATTGGTAATATTCAGTGCGCGTGATAACTATTTCGGTATCGGTGAGCGAGCTTATTTCGTATTCGGCGAAATAAACCGCCGGGCCTCCCCAGCCTGTGTCACGCGCCCAAAGTCCGCCGTTGTACACCCTGAACCTATCGGTTATTTTTTGTGCCCTTTCCTCGGTAAAAACGTTAAAAACCGCTTGGCAAAAGCTGTCATAATTATAGCCTGTCTGGTAATACTCTACCGGATTCCCCATATACATCTCGCAAAGCGTTCCCGAATATTCACGCGGAGCGGCTTCGGCAAAGGGTACGGCTCCGTAGAAAATAAGCGGGAAAAAGGCGCTGCATTGGCGGTACAGGTCTGTGATCTCCGCGGGAAGTCCGCTTAATAACGCTATCATATCGGGATCGCCGCTTTCCGAGTAATCAAACTCCGAGTTAAAGTCAACAAGCATATCGTAAGGTATCGATTCGCCCTCCAAGAAGATAAAACTAAAATGGTTGAGTATATCGGTAACATTTGTATCATCGGAGCTGTAAATGCTGTTTTTAGAGGAAATTATGTAAAACACACTATTGACGTCGGATTTTGTCAAAAAGAAATAGTACTCTTTTCCGACCTCCACACTGTCATACATAAACACCGCTTCAAATGTTTCCTCGACCTCTCCCTTGTAGCACTGTACCAGATTACAGGTATACATTCCTCTGTTCTCTCCGCTTCTTAAAGGCTCATGGTCAATGACCGCCTTAACGATATAATCTGACTGTTCTGTAATGTCGCTCAGCGACGTTGAAGTTATATATCCCATAGAAAGTGAGCTTGATCGGTCTTCAACGGAATTTGCATATCGGCTAAAATCATTGACCGTTCTCAGCTCCTCGGATATTTCCACCGCCGAACCTCCGACAAAAGCACTTTTTATAATACCGCCGCCGCAGGAAATTACCGTATCACAAGTAATATCGCAGTATGGAGAGTCAAAATAAACACTGTCCAAATACGTTAAAGGAATTATATACTCGCCCTCGGAAAACATTTGTTTATCGTCTCCGTTCTTTTTCAGGCTTAATTCAAACACATCGCCGAATGCTCCGCCGGTGGTATCTTTAATGATTTCGATTTTAGAAAAGGTGTAATTATAATGATCCCCCGAATCCTCCGATGAAATAAATTCTGCTCTTAAAATACAGTCGCTTTCGGCGATTATGTCCTCAATAGACATTTCCGTAAGGCAGAGCTCCTCTCCCGTTTCCTCTTCGTTTTCACCCACAGTTTCAGCAGGCTCTGTCCCGACTGTTCCGTCAACGCTTTCCGTGAAACCCTCCCCCGAGTTATAAGGCGGTTCAATATCCGCAGGCGTATTATTTGCAAAATGCGTCACAAGAAGCGGCAAAGCGATCACCAGCGCCAATACCGCCGCCGCTGTAAAATACGGACGAATAATTCTCTGTTTCTTTTCCGCCGCGGAAATTATTAACAGCTCGGCTTGCTCTTCAAAACAGTCGGCAAGCTCCTTTTCCGTTTCCATAAATATTTTATCATTGATCTGCCCGAAAGCGTCTATAAGATCTTCTGTTTTCACGGTCATTCCTCCTTTACACCTCAAAGCCCTTTTCCGCCAAAAACGCCCTGAGCTTTTTCCGCGTTCTTGAAATCACGGTCAGTACATAGCTTTCCTTAACGCCCAATTTAACGGCAATATCCGCCACAGGCTCAAAGTGCGAATATCTTAAAACGCATATTTTTCTTTTGGTATCGGGCAGCGTTTTTAAAAACTCGTTAACTGCGCCGGTCAGGTCGGCAAGCTCCGCCCGCTCCTCAACTCCGCCCTTTTCGGAGCTGTCGGAAACGCACTCCGACAGTTCCTCCCAGACAAGCCCGTATTCACCTCCGCCCCGCTTGGCGGCAGTATTTTTTCTGTGCATATTTATGGCGATATTTCGGGTAAGCTTGCCGAAGAAAGCCAAAGGATTTTCGGGCCTGTGAGGCGGTATGCTTTCCCATGCCTTAAGCAGGGTATCGTTAAAGCACTCCTGCGAATCCTCTCGGCTGCCCAGAATATTTTGCGCTATCTTCATACAGTAGCTCCCGAACTTTTCGGCGGCAGCATTAAGACCTTTTTCGTCTCTTTCCCAAAAAAGGCTTACGATTTCGCTATCTTCCATATGTATAACCTGCCTTTCTTTTCCCTCTCACCTATATACACAAAAAGCGTTGGAAAAATATTGCACTTTTTTAAAAAAGTGCTGTAAAAAACGAAAAAAATTTAACCCGTCAAAACCAAATTAAAATGAGGTTTTGACGGGTAATTGGTTATCGGTAAAATGTCAACGTCCGAAGCGGCGGCTTCGCATGGATGCGAACCGGCGGCTGCACAAAGTGCCGACAAGGATGTCGGCACCCATAGCAGACGCTTGTTTGCAAGGATGCAAACCGTCGCCCAAAGCGTTGACAGGGATGTCAACGCCCGAAGCGGCGGCNTCGCATGGATGCGAACCGGCGGCTGCNCAAAGTGCCGACAAGGATGTCGGCACCCATAGCAGACGCTTAGTTGCCTGCTTCTGTGTTAGTTGTAATTATTCACTTTAGGAGGCTTTGCCCCCTCGCGGAGCTAAAGCTCCGCTTCACCCCTACTTCCTTTTTGCAGTGCAAAAAGGAAGCGAAAAAGACATTTGCGGCTTCGCCGCTTTCAATTTTTCATTTTTTTCTTAATGTTATTCTAAAATTACTTTTTGACCTTACCCGCTATCATCTCAAACGCCTTAAGAATTTTAGGGTTAAAGCAGCCGCACTCTCCGTCGAATATCATCTCAACGGCTTTTTCATGGGGATAAGCCGCCTTGTAAACTCTCGGCGAGGTCAAAGCGTCGTACACGTCCGCCACCGCCACCGCCTGCGCGTAAACGGATATATCGTCTCCCTTAAGCCCGTCGGGGTAGCCGCCGCCGTCCCAGCGCTCATGGTGGTGACGGCATATGTCGAAGCACAGATCGTAAACCTCCTTGTCCATCATTTCGCTCGGGATATTTGAAAGTATCTCACAGCCCTTGACGGTGTGCTGCTTCATAATTTCAAATTCTTCATGGGTAAGCTTGGCGGGCTTGTTGAGAATTACGTCCGGTATGGATATTTTGCCCACGTCGTGCAGTATCGCCGCCATGGACACTCTGTCTATCATCTCTTTGGGGCAATAATATTCGGGATACATTTCGCTTATGGCCGTCATAAGCAGAGCCGTTATATGACTTATCCTCTTTACATGCCCTCCCGATTCGCAGTTCCTGAATTCTATGACCGATGCCAAGGTCTCCACCATGGAGCGGTTCATGCTGTTGAGCCGCGCAAGCTGTTCGTTCACTGTGGTCTCCAGATTATTTCTGTGCCTGTACAGCTCTATTATGTTGGCTACCCTGCATTTCAGGAAGTGGTGGATAAACGGCTTTGATATAACGTCCACCGCCCCCATTCCGTACGCGTCCTCAAATGTCTCTTCATCGTCGGCGGAGGTAACGATAAAAACGGGAATACGGAAAATATCTCCCGTTTTGTTCATCTCCCTCAGAACTCCCATGCCGTCCATTTCCGGCATAACAAGGTCAAGAAGAACGGCGGAAACGTTAGGACAGTTTTTTAACGCCTTTACGGCTTCGACCCCGTTTGCCGCTTCTATTATATCATACTCGCCCTTAAAGGCTTCTGCCAATATAGCTCTGTTGATCTCAACATCGTCTACGATCAAAAGTGAATTTTTCATAAAACCGCCTCCAACGCCATGAATTACTTTTTGATTTGTTCCTCCGCGGCTTTTCTCCATTCCTTAACAATGGAATTGCAGCTGTCTAAATTATAACTCTCCGCCGCTTCCTTAAGCCTTTCGTAGTATTCCTTCCCTCTTTCCGTAAATTTAAATTTAGCGATTTTTTCTATTGCTTCGTCGATCTCCAAGGTGTCGAAATCGTCCAGCGCGGCCTGCATCGTGTCCAGTACGTCCAGCAGCACCCGTCCGCTTATGGTGTCGTCGTCCGCCCCCACTATCAGCTTGCCCCACTGTGTCACAATTTCATCGCATACTTCTATGTCGCTTTCCTCCGCCGCCTGCTTCAGCCTCTCGAACAATTCGCCCTGCCGGTCGGCAAAGGTGTACCGCGACATCTGTTCCACGACCTCGTCGATTTGCAGCGTGTCAAAATTATCCAAGGCTTCGTGCATTTTCTCCAGCAGCTCGAAAATATCCGCCGTTTGCGGCGGCTTATCTCCGCTGTCTTCCTCACATTCGGGGAAATAAGGTCTTAATATTTCTTTAAGCTTAAGATATTCGTCCAGCATTTCATCGGTATGCAGTAAGATATATTCGGTGTTCCCCTCGTTTCCCGCGCGCTCCAGCTCCGCCGCCAGCGCCGAAAGATGATCCGCTCCTATCTGCTTTGAGGTGCTCTTCAGGGAATGTACCTCGACTGTGTAGTCTCTCCATTGCTCTTCGTCTCTGTGAGCCGCAATGCTTTGATGCTTTTTTTCTATGGAGCAGTAATACTCCTTAAGAACCACACGGTACAGCTCCTCGCTTCCCAGCATCTTTACGGCGGTCCCCACGTCAAGCTCCCTGATGCCCGAAATTTTCATATCGGTTTTTTTCGTTACGAGCTCTGGAATATCCTGTACCGAGCCGTCCGAAACATCTGTAACATGTAATATTTTCTCCTTGGGCAGCCATTTTCTCAGCTTGGAAAGAATATCCTTTACTTCTATGGGTTTTGCGCAGAAATCGTTCATTCCCTCTTTTATAAACATCTCCCTCGCGCCGCCTATGGCGTTTGCTGTAAGGGCTATAATGGGTATATCCTTGTAGCGGGGAACAAGCCGTCGTATAATGTGAGTCGCCTCTACTCCGTCCACCTCCGGCATCATATGATCCATGAAGATAAGATCGTACATTTCCTTATGTATCGCCTCTATCGCCTCTGCCGCGCTCAGCGCGGTGTCTATCCGCATATGCAGCGGTTCCAAAAGCCCCTTTGCGACGGTAAGGTTGACGGGATTGTCGTCCACCACCAGAATGCGCGCTTCGGGCGCCGCAAAGGTAAATCCGCCGGACTCGTCGGCATTGTCGGAGCTTACGGATACATCGGCTATTTCCATAGCATTGTATACGGCGAGCGAATAAGCGGGCTTGCTGATGACCTTTACATTGGGGATATCCACCAGCTCCATGTTGTTGTAATCCGTCAGCACTATACCGCGGACGCGGGGATTATCCAGCAGAAACTTCTGAACGGCCTGCGAGAAAAAGAGCCTTTCCACAAAGAGAAAATCAGCCTTTAAGTCCTCAAGGCTGCTCTCCTCCGTCAAATCGATGCAGCTTGACCCTATCCATTCCAGATCCTTCAAAAGCTGCTTTTTCACATAGGGATTGCTTATCAGAATCGCTGAGGAACCGACATTCTCCGGCTTTTCCATCGCGGGAATATCGTCTATTATCTTTTGCGGCAGCTCTATCGTAAAGGTGGTGCCCTTATTATACTCGCTTTCAACCGATATGGAGCCGTGCATAAGAGTCAGAAGCTGCTTTGTGATAGCAAGACCCAATCCCGTTCCCTCGATATTTCGGTTCCTCTTGCTGTCCAGCTGCTGAAAAGAGGTAAAGAGCTTGTTCAGATCGTTTTTCTTAATGCCTATTCCCGTATCGCTCACCGATACTTTCATCATAAGCATATTATCCTCAATGTGCTCTATTTCCATTTTAAGGTGTATTTCGCCCTGTTGGGTAAACTTTGCGGCGTTTGTAAGGACATTCAGCAACACCTGATGTATTCTCACATTGTCGCCGTAAAGATTTTTCGGCAGAGCGGGCGGAACATCCATGGTAAACTCAATATCCTTTGACCCTATGCGGCTGTTTATAACGCAAGTCAAATCGTTTACCAGCGACAGCGGCATATATTCGGACTCTATAATATCCATTTTTCCCGATTCGATCTTGGAAAAGTCAAGTATATCGTTTATAATGACCAGCAGATTTTTGCCCGACGCCTTTACCTGATGAACGAAATCTCTTGCGGTGGGCGACATTTCCTCTCTCAATGCCAGATCGGCAAGCCCGATAATGGCATTCATGGGCGTGCGTATTTCATGGCTCATGTTGGCGAGAAAGTCGGATTTCATGCGGGAAGCCTTTTTAATTTCCAACGCGTTGATTTGCAGCACATGGGATTTGTACGCCGTGTTGGACAATGCCGAAGCGATAGTACAGAGAAAGCCCGAGGTTTTGGCTACCGTCTCCTCGCTGACTATCTCAACCTTTTGTACCGCTTCAACGTATTTTTCGGGATCAACTCCGATCTCCTCCGCTATTTTCGCAAATTTTTCCGGCTCGGGCGGAGACGTTAACACCTGTCCGCCGATAAATCCGCCTATCATCTTGTCTCCCGCCATAATGGGCGCGGCAAAGTCCACAAGTCCCGCGTGGCAGTAGTAATACGGACGTTTTTCTCCCGTTTCCAAGCCGCGGGCCGCTCCTTTGATGTCGCATTCCTCGCAGCGGCGGCGGCCCGTTTCGGTCATTCTGGTATATTTGTTGCAGAAATCGGTAAAATTGCTCGCTTTTGTTACGGGCACGCCGTTTTCGTCCACCGTGACCACCGCCATGCCCGTCATGTCGGCAAAGGCGTCCTGTATTCGCTGAAGCATCTCGATCTCGATAAGATCCTTTAATTTCAATTCGCCGTTGTTTTTTTTCATATTTACGATCAGCCTTTCCTCTTATTTTTTAATGAGTAAGGTTGGTGATTGCCGCCTTGAGCATATCCATATCGATAGGCTTAAGCAGATAGCTGTTGGGTCTAAGCGACATGACCTCCATGATTTTCTCGCGGTCGGAAATACCCGTTAAAAAGCATATCGGGATCTTTCCGGTTTTATCGTTCATTTTCAGCTTGCGGAATATATCCGCGCCCGTCTGTCCGGGCATCTCGTAGTCGAGAATGACCACGTCCACCTTTTTTGCCATAAGGAATTTTTCCACCATAAGGCCGTTTACCATAGTCGTAACGTCGTATTCCTCTTCAAGGGCGGATTTAAGCATTTTAAGCACCGTTCTGTCATCGTCCACGATCAAAATATGCTTTTTTCCGCTGCCCGCATCTGCCGCATCGGTCTTTGCCCCGTTGGATTCGGCCGCGGCGGCGTTGGGTTCGGCAGGTTTAGCCGCTTGGGGCGCGGCATTTCCCGAAACGGGATTGGAAGTGTTTGCGGTATTTGCGGTTTTTACATTTTTTTTCGGGGTTATATCGATAGGCTTGATCTCATTTTCCCATGTTTCCCAGATCGAGCTGCGCTTTGGAGCTTGATCCGCCTGAGAGTTTTTCTGCGGCGTTTTTTGATTCGCCGCCGCCCTGCGTCTTTCCAGCTCCGCAAGCCTTTGAGCCTCTTTTTCCGCCTCAGCCTGGGCGGCTCTTTCTCTTTGCTCAAGGTGAGCCGTTATTCTGAGAATAAGGTTGTCGGTGGAAATGGGACGTTTGATAACAACGCTTATGGCGGGACGGGGGTTTTGCTCCAGCTCGGTGTAGGTCTCTTCGTCCGCCACCACAAAAATAGGCGCGTTATTGTACTTGGAATCTCCGCGAAGAGCGTTGGTCTGCGACAGTATTTTGCTGTAAACCGAATCCACAAAGCATAGATAGATGTCGGGCTGAAAAAGCTCGAAATGACCGAGAACGTCCTGCCAGCAGTCCGAGGTGCTCAGGCATTTGAAATACGCTTCGGAATGTGTGATAAAATCCATAACAATCGACATGTTTCTGCCGTTGATAAGCACTTTATACCTTTTTGAATTTTGAGAGCTCAAAAAATCACTACCTTTCATAATTGCAACCGTAAAGCTCGGTGATCTGAAATGTTAATTTATTATATCGACCGCTGTTGGAACGCCGAATGAAAACCAATATCAGGGCGGTAATTGCACCTCTATAACTCATCGGGCAGTTCTTCGAAATTTCAGTATAATAAAATCTCTCCCGATTTTCAACAATTATCACTTAAACAACGGAAAAATCACTTAATTTACATAGCAGTCCCCATTTTGGCAGAGTTGATATATAGTATTACTTATAGTATAATTTTACCACAAAATTTTTATGCTGTCAACCAAAAAAGAAAAAAACGAAGGGAATCGGTGAATGAAGTGTTTATACCGATTTTTAATATCTTATACTAATATCCATTTAAACACAATATAAAATCAAAGTTTAAATGGATATTACACCCAAAGCACTATTATCCAATTAAAACCATTTTTTCAAGTTTTTAAT